>URZJ01000020.1 GCA_900552395.1 uncultured Collinsella sp.
GGACGAGTCCTCGCCCTCGGACACCTCATCATCCGTAGCCCCATGCCCGCCCATCATGGACGACAGGTCATAATCTTGTTTGGAAATCGTCAGCGGGTAGCTCGAGAGCGTGTCCTCCTCGACCTTTTTGATGTAGTCGTTTACGCCGTTGGAGAGCGCCAGGATCGCCGCAATGCCGATAATGCCAATCGAACCTGCAAAGGCCGTCATGGCCGTGCGGCCCTTCTTGGTCATGAGATTTCGGGCAGAAAGCCCAAGCGCCGTCACAAAGCTCATCGAGGTTTTGCGCGTGGGCTTGGCCTCGCGACGCGCGGCCTCGGCAGCATCAAAGGGATCTGAATCGTCGGTGACCTTGCCGTCCGCCAGGTTGACAATGCGCGTGGCGTACTTGTACGCCAGCTCGGGATTGTGCGTGACCATGATGACCAGACGGTCGCGCGCAACGTCCTTGAGCAAATCCATGACCTGGACGGACGTCGTTGAATCCAAGGCGCCGGTCGGCTCGTCAGCCAGCACAATCTCGGGGTCATTGATCAGGGCGCGGGCAATGGCCACGCGCTGCATCTGCCCGCCCGAAAGCTGGCTCGGGCGCTTGTCAACGTGCTCGCCCAGACCGACTGCCTCGAGCGCCTTGCGCGCACGTTGGCGGCGCTCGGCATGCCCCACGCCCGTGAGCGTAAGCGCCAACTCCACGTTTTCCAAAATGCTCTGATGCGGAATGAGGTTATAGCTCTGGAACACAAAGCCGATGCGATTATTGCGATAGGCATCCCAATCGCGGTCGTTGAAGTCCTTGGTCGAGATGCCGTCGATCAGCAGATCGCCCGAATCGAAATGATCGAGTCCACCGATGACGTTGAGCATCGTAGTTTTACCCGAACCCGAGGGACCCAGAATGGCTACGAACTCGTTATCGCGAAAAGACAGGCTTACGCTGTCGAGCGCTACCTGCGTAAACGACTGCGTAACGTACCTTTTGCAAATAACTCTGAGATCCAGCATGGACGGCAACCTCTCTCGCGCGGGCGCGCTCGCCCGCTCCCCCGCCGTTCACGTTCGGCGCGTTTGTCCTACTCTATCCTCATTTTTGGCCGATACCAGTGAGGAATGTAACGAACCGCGCCAAAAAACGAACGGGACAGCACGCCGCATGGCGCACCATCCCGCATATAACATCCCCGATGCGACAAAGAGGCTGTCACTTTGTCACATTCCAATGCGCGCTACTTTTCGAGCCCGCACGGCATAACGTTAGCGCTGCCGCGGCGAGCCTCAGTCACGGCTGCAAAGAAGCGATAGCCGCCCGAGAAGTTAAAGCACTCAAAGCCATGCTGCGCCAAAATGCGGCAAGCAATGTAGCTGCGAATGCCGCTCTGGCAAATCACGTAGACCGGCTTGGCCCGGTCGAGCTCGCTCAGGCTATTGCGCAGATCATCGACGGGAATGTTTACGAAACCATCGATATGCCCGCGCTCATACTCCCCTTCCGTACGAACATCGAGCAGCTGCACGCTGCCATCGCGTGGCAAGTTGGGCTCATCCTCCCAATGCCACTGCGCCAGTATGCCGCGATTGAGGTTCTCGATCATAAAGCCCGCCATATTGACGGGATCCTTCGCCGATGAATACGGCGGCGCGTATGCTAGGTCCAAATCCTTAAGCCTATCGCCGCGCATGCCTGCCTGGATGGCAGTCGCCAGAACGTCGATACGCTTGTCCACACCATCGATGCCCACGATTTGCGCACCCAGCAGGCGCAATCCCTGCTTCTCGAAGACAACCTTCATGGTCATGGGCGTTGCACCCGGATAATAACCCGCATGCGAACCGGGCGACAGGACCACGCTGTCGCAGTCAATTCCCGCCGCGTGTGCCGCCTTTTCGGATAGTCCCGTGCTTGCCGCCGTCAAGTCGAATACCTTGATAACCGATGAGCCCAACGATCCGAGGTAGCAGCTGTCCATGCCGGCTATGACATCGGCGACGACACGCCCCTGCTTGTTGGCGGGGCCGGCGAGCGAAATGACCGCGTCCTCGCCGGTCACCTGATGCGTGACCTGCACGGCATCGCCCACGGCATACACGTCGGCAGCAGAGGTCTCCATGCGGTCGTTGACCACAATAGCCCCCTTGACGCCCAGTTCGAGCCCCGCCTCTTGCGCCAGATGGCTCTCAGGTGCCACGCCAATGGCAAGCAGCACCATATCGGCTCCGATAGGGTCATCGCCCGCAACATGGGTGACAACGCGGCCATCAACTTCCTCAAAACCTGTCACATCGGCCTTGAGGCGCAGATCGATACCGTGCTCACGCACCTCGGTATGCAAAAGGGTCGCCATGTCGTAATCCAGGTTGTTCATAAGCTGGACGGGACGCTGCAGAAGGGTCACCTGGAGCCCCAGCTCACACAGATTCTCCGCCGTCTCGACGCCAATGAAGCCGCCGCCGATCACGACGGCACTGCTCGGTCGCCGCTCTCGAACATAGCTGTGAATACGCAGCGTGTCCTCAACGGTGCGTAGGCTAAAGATTTTATCCGAGTCGATGCCCGGCAACGCAGGGCGAATCGGCTTTGCACCCGGCGACAGGATGAGCTTGTCATACGTCTCGACAAATTCCTCGCCCGTCAGCATATTGCGAACCTCGACCGTATGCGAATCGGGATGGATGGCAAACACCTCGTGACTCGTCTTGACCGCAATGCGAAAGCGATCCCAAAAGCCCTTGGGAGACTGCAGCGTCAATGCGCTCTCTTCTTCTATCACGCCGCCAATGTAGTACGGAAGCCCACAGTTGGCATACGATACAAAACCCGTGCGCTCAAAGATGACAATTTGGGCCTGCTCGTCGAGTCTGCGCAAACGTGCCGCCGCCGATGCGCCGCCCGCGACGCCTCCAACGATAACCACCTTCATAGCTAACGCACCACCTTTCCCGTGTAGCCGCTTATGCCGCCGATATTCTTGACACTGCCATACCCAGAACGCTTAAGAAAACTCACAGCTTGGTTGCTTCGCGCACCGCTCAGGCAATGCACGAAAAGCTGCGTGCCCTTTCGACGTATACCCATGATGCTACCCCGAAGCAGAAAAAAGAGTCGCTGTTTCCAGCGACTCCCCTTCAGTTGTCTGTCCCACGGACTTACTGTTCGCTCTTCGCGAGTGCCTGATCGATCAGTTTGTTGAGCGCCTCGCGCTGCTCAGCGGAGTTGATGCCGCCCATGATCGGCTCTCCCACAATGTTACCGTTCTGGTCGATCACGTAGGTGGTCGGGAACGAGTACAGGTTGGAGGTGAACTTTCCGGCCTCGCTGTCCGACTTAAACCAGATGTTCTTATACGTCACGCCCTTCTTGGAAAGCACGTCCTTGGCATCGGCCACCGCGTCTTTGTTGCCATCGAGCGTAAAGGAATTAACGCCCACGACCTGGCCGCCCTTCTCGGCAAGCTCCTTGTTGAGCTTCTCCAGATCGCCCAGCTCTCCCACGCACGGCTTGCAGGTGGTAAACCAGAAGTTCATGACGGTGACCTTGTTCTTGGAGAACAGCTCGTCGCTGTTTACATCGTTGCCGTCCAAGTCCTTGCCCTTAAAGCTGGGGAACTTCGTCTCCCCGCTCTCGCCGTTAGTCATGCCTGCGGTCGAGGCATCAACGCTCTCCCCCTCGCCGGGCGTGCTGCCGCATCCGGGGAACTCCTTCTCCAGCGCCATGAGCTTGTCCTCGATCTCCTTGACCTGCTGCGCGCCGGCCTTAAGCGTCTTAAGCTCGTCAGCCGCAAACTGATCCTTGGCGCCCTCGATGGTATCGAGCAAGAAGTCACCGTAGTTCTTGCCGTCCTCAATCATGGGAGTGTCTTTGTTGGCCGCAAGGAACACCTTTTCCCATAGGGCGTTATCGCTCGCAAAGATCTCGTTTTCCTTTTGCAGCAGCTGCTGGTACAGCTCGGCCGCCTCCTCGGCACTCGACGGCTTTTGCGCTATGAGCTCGGCAATCTGCGCATCGCCGCTCGTAGCACCCTTCGCGTCGCCCTTGGGGGCAGAGCACGCCGCGAGAGTCAGCGCCAGCACGGGCAGCATCAACAGAGCTGCAATTTTTGACAGTTTCATGGTTCCTCCGTTTATATCGAAACTTATATAGGTACCTATTTGTTTTCGCAGGCTTGCGTGGACTGCGCGGGTTTGTCGCCCGTCACACCCAGCCCATAGCGAAAGCTAATAGCATCGACGGGGCACGCGCCCACGCATTTGCCGCAACGAATGCACTCGGCATGGTCGGGCGTACGCGTAACGTCCACGTCCATTTGACACACCTTGGCGCACTTGCCGCACGAGACGCATTTGCACTGGTCAACCTGGATCCCCAGCAAAGACACCTTGTTCATGAGCGCATAAAATGCGCCGAGGGGGCAAATCCATTTGCAGAAGGGGCGATAGAACAGCACGCTCAGCACCGCAACCACAATGAGGATCGCGAGCTTCCAGGAAAAGAGCTTTCCCAGCGCGGAGCGGATTCCCACGTTCATGATGGACAGCGGAATCGCGCCCTCGAGCACACCTTGCGGGCAGATGTACTTGCAAAAGAACGGGTCGCCCATACCCACATCGTTAACCACCAAGACGGGCAGCAGCACCACGGCAAACAGCAGCACGGCATACTTGATGTACGTGAGCGGCTTGAGCTTTTTCGTGGAGAGCTTTTTGCCGGGAATCTTATGCAGAAGCTCTTGCAGCCATCCAAACGGGCATAAAAAGCCGCATACAAAACGCCCCAGCAGCACGCCGATCAGAATGAGTGTTCCGGTGACGTAATACGAAAAGCTGAACTTAGACGAGCCCACCACCGACTGAAACGACCCGATGGGGCACGCACCCGAGGCCGCCGGACACGAGTAGCAGTTGAGCCCCGGCACGCAGACGGCTTTGCCCGCCCCCTGGTAGATGCCTCCCTTGGCAAAGTTAGGCAGGTGAATATTGGTCGCAAGCGTTGCCGCCGCCTGAATCAATCCGCGAAATCTCGCCAAAAGATGCGATACGGTATTTTTTCTTTTAACCAATTCCGATACACTCCAAGCACAGCCTGATTGCCTTGGCCAGCACGGCATCTGCCTCGCCGCGCATAATGCCAAAGCCAACCATGGCAATCCCTGCGATCAGCAAAGCCACCTGCGCCACAGGCTTAATCGCTTTGAACAATCTGACCACTCCTTTCGTTTCGCGACCCATTGGACCATACCGACTATAAAATCCGTGTTAAGCGCGAATGACTATGCAAGGAGAACGTTATGCGCATCTTGGTCGTCGAGGACGAGCGGGCGCTGTGCGATGCGATCGCACGCAGCCTGCGCAACTTAGCCTATAGCGTCGACTGCTGCTACGACGGGCAGCAGGCCCTCGATCTGCTCGATGTCGAGACCTTTGATCTTGTCGTGCTCGACCTCAATCTCCCCCATGTCGACGGCATGACCGTGCTCAGGCAACTCAGGACAACCGATTGCGAGACCAAGGTGCTTGTGCTCTCGGCACGTGGCGAGGTCTCCGACAAGGTAGCGGGGCTCGATGCGGGCGCCAACGACTACCTCACCAAGCCGTTCCATCTTGACGAGCTGGCGGCACGCATACGCAGTCTCACGCTCAGGCGCTTTACGCAAAACGACGTTGTTCTAGCCTGTGGATTGTTGAGCTTTGACACCAAGGCGCGCCTCGCCTCCGTGGGCGGCGAGACCCTATCCCTCACGCGCAAGGAGACCGGCATCTTGGAATACCTGATGCTTAACCAGGGGCGGCCGGTGAGCCAGGAAGAGCTTATCGAGCATGTATGGGACAGCAGCGTCAACAGCTTTAGCAACGCGACCCGCGTGCATATCTCGTCGCTGCGCAAAAAGCTGCGCAGCGCGTTGGGGCACGACCCCATCCGCAACCGAATCGGCGAAGGCTACGTTATGGAGGACGGCAAATGAAGCGGCTGTCGCTGCAGTGGCGCATCACGTTGATGACGGCACTGCTGATATGTTCGACCTGCGTACTTATGAATTGCCTGGTTGGCTACTCCGGCATGCGCTACATGGACTCGATTGGTGCAGAAGCGTCGGCGCACAGCAAGGTGGAGGCGGCCTCGCCCAGCTCATTTGACCCGACAAACAAAGAGCTCGACGACGCGCTGACCATCGTCGTGAACGACGCCCAAGAATCGTTTGGCGCGACGAGCTGGTATATAACCGCGGCGGTAACGCTGCTCGGCGGCGTGCTGGCCTACTTTGTAAGCGGACATGCGCTGCGGCCGTTGCGCTTCTTTGCGACGCAAGTCGAGAGCGTGCGGCCCGACAACCTCGCTGACACAAAAATCAGCGAGGACGTGCCCTCTGAACTCAGGCGCTGCAGCGCGTCGTTTAACGACATGATTGCCCGCCTTGACGAGGGATTTTCCGCACAAAGACAGTTTACGGGCAATGCGGCGCACGAGCTGCGCACGCCACTTGCGCTCATGCAGGCCCAGGTTGAGCTTTTTTGCGCCGAGCACCCCGACGCCGACGCCGATACAGCGAGCCTGCTCGGGCTGCTGCAGGAGCAGACCGAGCGGATGACGCACATGACAAAGACCCTGCTCGAGATGAGCGAGCTGCGCAGTGTCCCTTGCAACGATGCGATTGACCTGGCGCCGATGATCGAAGAAGTACTCACGGACCTGGCGCCCCTTGCCGAGCAAAAAGACATCACGCTTACAAGTGAGGGCGACGCGCAAACGATCGGCAGCGATACGCTAATCTATCGGCTGCTGTTCAACTTGGCCGAAAACGCCATACGTTACAGCGCGCCCAACTCGACCGTGCAAATCAACGCCTGCGCCGAAGGCGACCGCGTGCTGCTACGCGTGCGCGACCAGGGGCCGGGCATTCCCGAGCAATACCAGACGAGCATCTTTCAGCCCTTCTTTCGCGTCGACAAATCGCGCAGCAGGGCATACGGCGGCGTGGGGCTGGGACTTGCGCTGGTCTGGGAGATTGCCGCGCTCCACGGCGGCTCCATCGAGGTCGAAGAGAGCTCGGAGCGCGGAACGACCATGCTCGTGACTCTTCCCGCGCATAACATCGAAGATGCGACAAAGGAACTGCCCCTTTGTCACATCTGTTAGTTCGCAGGATACGTGAGGCCCAAGATGCGCGAAATTGGGCGAAGCGCCAGCAAAAAGCCCCCGCTTCCAAGCGGAAACGGGGGCTAGGTGAGTTAGCTTACTCCCACTCGACCGTGCCAACGGGCTTCGGCGTGAGGTCGTAGCACACGCGGCAAATACCGGGGACCTCGGCGGTGACGCGAGCGGTAATACGCTTGAGTAGCGCCCAGTCGAGCTCGGGAACCTCGGCAGTCATGACATCGACGGTGTTGATGCAGCGGATGATACAGGGCCAATCGTAGGCGCGCTTGCCCTCGCGCACGCCGGTTGCGCGGAAGTCGGGCACGACGGCAAAATACTGCCAGATGGTCAGACCGGCCTTGTCGATCTCCTCGCGCACGATGGCGTCGGCTTCGCGCAGCGCCTCAAGACGGTCGCGGGTGATGGCACCAAGGCAGCGGACGCCCAGGCCGGGACCGGGGAACGGCTGGCGCTCAACCATGTTCTCGGGCAGGCCGAGCTCGCGACCCACGACGCGGACCTCGTCCTTGTACAGCAGTTTGACGGGCTCGCAGAGCTCAAACTGCAGATCCTCGGGCAGACCGCCCACGTTGTGGTGAGCCTTCACGCCGTCTTGGGACTCCAGGATGTCGGGATAGATGGTGCCCTGGGCGAGGAAGCTGACCTCATCGCCAACCTTGCGGGCCTCCTCCTCGAACACGCGAATGAACTCGGCACCGATGATCTTGCGCTTGGCCTCGGGCTCCTCGACGTCCACGAGCTTATCCAGGAAGCGATCGGTCGCGTCCACATAGACCAGGTTAGCGTCCATCTGGTTCTTGAAGACGTCGATGACCTGTTCGCTCTCACCCTTGCGCATCAGGCCGTGGTTCACATGCACGCAAATGAGCTGCTTGCCGATGGCCTTGATGAGCAGGGCCGCGACAACCGAACTGTCGACGCCGCCGGAAAGAGCCAACAGGACCTTCTTGTCGCCGATCTGCTCGCGGATTGCAGCGACCTGCTCATCGATGAACACCTGGGCAAGTTCGGGAGTGGTGATACGCACCATGTCGTCGGGACGCTTGTTGGGATCCATGCAGAGCTCCTTCTCGATTCGATGGAAATGCGCCGCGCGTATGCAGACGCACCGTCATATGACCTCATTATATGCAGAACGAGATGCGTTTCCCATCGCTGCGACAGAGCTTTTTGCAGGGGCGGCAGTTTTTCTATATCCCAAGGTCAGCTAGACTTCGGTAGCCACCTTGGGAGCATCGCCAATAGACTCTTCCTTTATACGTTCGGCACAATCGTAGGCGATACCCACAAATTCCAGTCCCGAGCAACAAGAGTACAATTGCTGCTAGTGTTGCCAGCTGTTGGGAGATGGAAGATGGACTGCGATGGCTACCCATGCGTTCCCATGCCGTTGATGTGCACCGCCTTTGTGCCGGGGCAGATTGACGCTGCAGTTGCAGGCATTTCCGACCCCGATTCACGCGCCATCGCCACGGCAGAAGCGCTGTACTTTCGCGGACAGGCCGCACTCGCCGCCAAGACGGCGCACCCCTATCTTGACGTCACCGATCCCGCGCTGCGCTATTCCGCATGCTTTATCTGCGGATACGCCAGTCTGTCGCTCAACCGTATCGCCGACGCCCGCCGGTGCCTTGCGGGCATCCTCGATACGCCGGCCGACGAGGAATCGCCCGCCGTCCACGCCACGCATATCCTGTTCGCCTCGGCCGCGAGCGTCCTGCTGCACTTGCCTTCCCCGTATTCTGCCGAAGAGTTTTATCCACTTGCGGCGCACCTACCCGAAGGCCTGCGACTGTTCGCCAGCTACGTGATGGCGCACGCCTTGTATCTGCGCGGCGAATACGGCCGCAGCCTGGGCATGGCGGAAAACGCCCTAATTATGAAACAGGGAAGCTATCCCATCTCGGAACTGTTCCTGCACCTGGCAGCTTCCATGGCATGCATGAGCCTCAAGGACATCGACGCCGCAAAAGCGCATTTTGGAGCCGCTTGGGACATTGCGCGCCCCGACGGACTTATCGAGCTCATTGGCGAGCACCACGGCCTTTTGCAGGGGCTCATCGAGGCATGCCTAAAAACGCAATACCCTGACGACTTCGCACGCATCATCGAGATCACGTACCGCTTCAGCTACGGCTGGCGGCGCATCCACAACCCCGATTCGGGCGAGGACGTTGCCGACGATTTAACGACCACAGAGTTCACCATGGCCATGCTCGCCTGCCGCGGATGGACCAACGCTGAAATCGCAGGCCATATGGGAGTATCGCCGGGCACCGTCAAAAACCGCCTATCCGGCGTATACGCAAAGCTTGGCATCGGCACACGCGCCGAGCTGGTCGCGCACATGTTGCGTTAGCGACCGGGCTGCCAAGCGCATCGAACGCGTTCCGGAACCCGGCGCTTCGCTCGATCAATTTGGACATTTTGACCCTTGAACGGCACTACCGCCACGAAGCGTCTTCTCGCAAAATTGGATTATTTCCACCGATATTTGCGGGATGGGAGCCCAAGATGCTTGATCGCCGTTCGTTACTTGTTGCTGGAGCGTCCTCGCTGGCGAGCATTATGTTGCCTCGCGTGCCGGGAAGCGAAAATGCCTTCCTGCTGCCGTTCGCGCCCACCGCGGCCTATGCCGACGAAGAAGATCCCTTCAAGGTGCTCGTTCTCTCGCGCACCATGTTTGGTGTGGTCGTGGTCGACGTCGCCAACAAGAATACGCCCATCGCAGGTGCCCAGGTCACGCTCACATCGCGCTATGCCGTAGGCAAGCAGCTCACCGCCACGACCGATGACGAAGGCACGGCCATCTTTGAGGTCGCCCCTCTTTCGGAAGACTACGTGGACGAGGCAACGCTTCTCGACGCGTACGACTTTAACGGCGGCATCTCCATTAGCATGGCGGGCTACCGCGATGTCGAGATTCCCCTTGCGCGTATCCAGGGCGGCACCGCCATAACCGCGCCCACGCGTCCGCTGTCCGACGGCGAGCCGTACTTCCGCCAGCTCACATTCGACGAATGGGACATCCAGTACGCTGATGCCACGTTCATGGCATTGCCGAAGGACGACGCGGCAAACGACCAACCCGACACGCATGCCTTTATTGTACAGGCACATCTGCCACAGGGTGGACAGGCAACGCTGCACATCAACAAGGTAATGCCCGCCACGGGTAGCTCGCCCGAAACCGTCACGCAGATCGGCCAGATCAAGGCCAGCGCATCAGGCGCGGATAATCCGGCGACGTTCACACTCGAAGACAAGTTTCTCGACGCGGCATCGGGCCTTCTGGAGGAAGGGTGCAAGCTGCGCTTTGTCCTCGAATATCAGGGTAAAACCTACACGCTCTCCTCCCCCATGGCCGTTGTTACCGCGCCGGCGGCAAAGGCGGAATCCGGATCGACCACTATCGTCCCCACCACTATGGACCAAGAGATCACTCCGTTTGATTTCCCCGCATCGTTTCCCGGCATCGGTGGTAATAAGTTCACGTGCTGGATGCCCTCGTTCCCCATTCTGTTCGATTTCTCGTTTGCCGGGTACGTACTGTTTGGCGGAGGATACAAACCAGCCAGCTATATGAACGATTCGGGCAACCCTGATCCGGAATACTGGAAGAAATCGCCGCGTGAGTCGGGCGCCAAGCAGGCAAACCGCTACCTCGACGAGATGGAGGGGAAGTGGAATCAGTACAAGAGTATGAGTGCCGGTTCGGGCACCGATCCAAGAAACACCAAGCTCCTTCGCCACCATTGCACGCCGCTGTTCACGATGGATATCGCCACACAGCTGTACGGCTCGCTCGCCTACGATTGGGTGGGCAAAACCTGGGGTAACAACAACGACCCTGCATACGGCAATATTAAGGCCCTCTTCCAGGTAAGAACTGACCTCAATTGGACCGAGCAGTTTACCCTAGGACCGGTGCCATTTTTCCTAAACGTCAACCCTTGGGTGCTGGCGAAGCTGGCGCTCGCTGTGGGTGCCCACACGCACGGCAGCGGCGCGGCGTTTTTCAAGAACATTTCGCTCGACTATTCCAACACGTCGGGCTCGTTCACCATCCAGATCGGACTTGCCGTCACCTTTGGAGCCGGCGTTGCAGGCGTCGCTTCGTCTGCCGTGCGCGGTGCCGCATCCCTCACGCTGTTCATTGGGTACGAGAAGGCAGATGGACACCAGCTTCCGCGGCTGCGCGTGGGTGCAGACGTCGATGTCGATGTGATACTCCAGTTCGTAATGTTCAAGTGGACCACCAAGGCTTGGTCGGGGTCGTGGCCCACACTCATCGATTCGTGGAATATGTCGGTGAACAATGACGACCGGTATGTGCCCCAACGCTCTGAGCTGGCATTGGGTGGAGATACGCCTTACACGCTGGATGCCTGCTTCGGCACGCCCGGCAACACCGAGGCAGGTGGTGTGCCGCAGTTTATCGCGTCGGCCACCATCGTCACCAATTCCGAGCTGCTCGCACGCGCCGAGGTTGCAGCCGCCGCGATAAACGTCGCGCCTGTCGTGCGCGATTGGGATCAAGCGGTCACGCGCATTGAGCTCGAGGCGGATGCAGAAAGCGACGACACGGGACAGGTCGAACATTTCGTCCATGCGCTGATGGAGAACGACGAAAATGCCGCACCGATGTATGAGTACACCTACATCGGTCAGTCAACGAACGCCGTTGCGGACCCGAACGCCAATTCTGCCAGCGTGTCGGAGGACGAGCGTGGCGGCATAAAACCCTCGAGCGACAACGTGCTGTTTTCCGGCGTGCTCAGCGAAGCCCACATGAAGCTAACGATGATTGCCGGCGTAGAATGCCTGTTCCGTATCGCCTCGGTGCGCTACGGCGACAATGGCCGCTCGCGCCTGGTGGTGCACACAAAGGCAAACGGCACGTGGTCCGCTCCCACGCCCGTGGACTTTCCCCTTGGGTTTGGCGAGGGCGACGTGGAGCGCGACGGCATATTCGATTACGACTTCGACGTGGTGGAATATACGGACGGAAGAGGAAACCAGGACGCCTACGTGCTGCTGGTCTCGGGCGAGCGCCCCGCCGGCGACAACACCCTTTTCGATACGGCAAGCACAGCCGGCATACTGTCCGTTGTGCGCCTGCGCATAAGCAACGACGGAGTTCGCGTGATATCGCACACGTCGTGGCGCAGCATCTCGCGCGGCCGCCTTCAGGAGGATGGCTACCATTGCCTGCAGTGCCCGCGCATCACGGTAGGCAAGACGCTGGTCGACGGACGCCTGTCGGGCGCCTACCTCCACCGCCGCGGAACCACCGCAGAGAAGGCGCTCGGCAGCGAGGCCGAGGTTGCGCTGGAATGCTTTACCCTGTGGTCGGATGATTTGGGCGACAGCCTGACGTTCCGCCAAGTTCTTCGCTTTCCGCAAGCACCGTCGAGTATCGAGCTGAGCGAGCCCGAGAATATCAACGGCAAAATGGTGGTGCCCGTTGCGTACGAGACCGCAGACGGTTGCGGCTGCGCATCGTACGCCGTGATCGGCCAGTCCATTGCGGGCTGGGGCGTTATGCCACCAGACGCCACGGTGCCCCATGCGGTGCCGTGGCCACAACATTCGGGCTTTTTGGCCACCGTCAACGAGCAGCTGCAGCATATTACTTGGACGCGAGGCGCATTGGCATTTGCAACGCAGCCCGTGGGTGCCGCAGGCTGTGGCCCGGCATCGTTTAGCGTAAGCAACAACGGCAGGTGCGCGCTCTATGTAGAGAACACCGATGGCAAGGTGGGGCAAACCTACGACGAAGAAGGCAACCCGGTAGCAGTAATGGGCAAGCACTTCCGCATCTTCGTCAGCACCTTGGCAGGCGATCTGTTCACGGAGCCGTTCGTGATGTGCGAGCTGGACCATCCCGTCGATCAGATAACGACATTTTTGACGTCGGGAGGCATGCTCTCCGCGCTCGCCACGCACATTGTGAGCGCGGAGAAGAGCGAGGCAGAGCTGCACGGCATCGAAGTGCCTCTGGTGGCGTGTGCCACTCCGACGGGCGCGGTCGCCACCTCGGGCGCGGTGGTGCCCGGAGCAGCAGGCGAATCCTTCATGGTCACGGTGCGAAACGACGGCAACACTTTGCTGACTGCCGGCACAATCGATCTGTACCGAGAGGGCTCCAGCCAGCCGTTCTCCAGCGCATCCATCGGATTCGGAGCGAACGCACGCATGGCTTCGATCTACGATCCAGAGCTTGCCGAAGACGCTTCGGCCAACGACATGGCACACGTAAAGTACGCGCTCGAGACGCTGGGCGCACGTTTTGCAACGCACCCGCTGGTAGCCGACAACGGCAACGCCGTGCTGGCACCGGGTTGCACGGCACAGTTCCGCATGAGCTTCGCCATCCCCGAGAGTTGGAGCGACGAAGTGGGCAAACGCGTCACGCTGTATGCGAAGGCGCGTAATCTGGTGGCGCTCGATCCCGTAACGCTCGAGGAGATCCGACCGGGCGCAAACTCGGCGCTGAGTGCCGTTCTGCACGAGCTTCATGTGCCCGACGCGGCATGCGAACGCTCAGAAGTGCAGGTCGGCGTATGCGACAGCGCGGATACGACAGGACTTCACGACGCCCCGATGACGGCAGACGGCGATGGTGGCTCGAGTGGCAGCGGTACTGACGAGGGCGGCGGCTCCGGCGGAAGCAGCTCCGGCAGTGGCAAGGACCACGACAATAACAAGCGCTCCGGAAAAGCGGGCGCACTTGCGGGCACGGGCGATGTCAACGCTCCCCTTACGGCAGCCGCTGCAGCACTCGCCGCGGCAGGCGCCTCGTCGCCTACAGCGCCCGCCGCACGGCGCTCGAAACCGACACCGCCAATGAGGTCAATTCGGATAGGCCTCGCTAGCTCCTACTTACTTTTGTGAGAGGCGCCGACTCGGCTAATCGAACATCAAAATGGGCTGGTTCTGGATACCCAGAGCCGGCCCATTGCGCATTAGATGTCGCCAGCGGAGTCGAGCTCGGCTTCCTCGCCCCGCATTCCACCGAGGACAGTGGGGCACTATCGTTTAAGGGCTTCGTTATTGTTCGATGGTCTTCTTGACGACTGCGGGGACGCCTGCCGCCACCACGTTGTCTGGAAGGTCTTCCGTCACGACGCTGCCCGCGGCAATTACGCAACCGCTGCCGATGGTAACTCCCTGCAGCACTGACACGTTCGCGCCAAACCAGCAGTTATCGCCGACAACGATGGGCAGAGCCTTCTCGAGACCCAAGTTGCGGTCCTTTGCCTTTAGGGGGTGCGAAGCGGTGTAGAAGCCGCAAAACGGCCCGATAAACACGTTGCCACCAAAGGCGATAGAGCCGCCGTCCATAAAGTAGCAGCCATGGTTTACAAAACAGCCCTCACCAAAGGTCGTCTTGCTCCCGTAGTCAAAGTAGGCAGGCGAAAGGACCGTCAGCCCCCCGGGAAGATCGGTATCGAGCAAGGACTTCAAAGCATCGAGCTGTGCGTCGCTTCCAGGTTTTGCCATATTAAAGTCATAGCAGAGCGCCTCCGCCTTCGCGCGTTGCGCCAGGAGCTCCTCGTCAAAGTTGGCATCATGCCACTCACCGCGCTCCATCTTCTCTTTCTCGGTCATTGCGCCCCCTCAAACAACATGCAGTCTTGATGCGGCAATTCTACCAGCCGATAAGCCACGGTTTTAACACGAGCACCACACCGCGCAGGGAATGACCGCAGAAGCCAAAGGTGCCCGACTCCGAACGATTGTTCGATGGATTTCGTGTTAGGTAGAATCGTCCGAGGCCTGGGCTATGCTACCTTGACTATCTATATGACTAAAACGCAGCAAGGGAGCACCGAGAGAGCGAGTATGGCAAAAAACACCGCAAACTATGGTAACGACAGTATCCGCCAGCTCAAGGACGAGGAGCGCGTACGCCTACGCCCCGCCGTCATCTTTGGCTCGGACGGACTCGACGGTTGCGCGCATGCCGCCTTCGAAATCCTGTCCAACGCCGTTGACGAGGCGCGCCAGGGCTACGGCAAGCTCATCACCCTCACCGCCTTTCGCGATGGCTCTATTCAGGTAGAGGACAACGGCCGTGGCTGCCCGCTCGACTGGAACCCCTCCGAGAAGCGCTTTAACTGGGAGCTCGTCTTTTGCGAGCTCTACGCCGGCGGCAAGTACAACAACAACCAGGGCGGCGACTACGACTTCTCGCTCGGCACCAACGGCCTGGGCTCCTGCGCGACCCAGTACGCTTCCGAGTACATGGACGTCACGGTTTGGCGTGACGGTAACAAGTACTCTCTGCACTTTAAGAAGGGTAAGGTCGTCGGCGCCAAAAAGAAGGCGCTCGAGATTGAGCCCAGCGACGAGAACCGCACCGGCACCACCATCAAGTGGCGCCCCGATCTTGAGGTCTTTACCTCGATCAGCATTCCCCACGAGTGGTACCGCGAGACCATGCGCCGCCAGGCCGTGGTCAACGCCAACGTGACCTTCCGCCTGCGCATCGAGGGCGATGATGGCGAGTTTACCGAAGAGGACTTTTGCTACCCCAAGGGCATCGAGGACTATGTGCTCGAGAAGGTCGGTGCCGACTACCTCACCGAGCCCTTCTTTATCGAGGCCGACCGTCGCGGTCGCGACCGCGAAGACCTGCCCGACTACAACGTAAAGATCACCGCGTGCATGTGCTTCTCGCGCACTTTCATGATGCAGGAGTACTACCACAACTCATCGTGGCTCGA
>URZJ01000021.1 GCA_900552395.1 uncultured Collinsella sp.
AGGTTTTTGATGAACTCGGAATTTTCATTCAGTTCATTTATGCGCGACACGGCTTGCACGCTACAGTGGCGCGCAGGTTCATAAGTTAGCCTTATCGCACTTTTTGCATTATGCCCTAAGTTAGCCAAGGGATACAATCTTTTTGAAAAATAATGGGGGCGATGAGAAAGTCCGTCCCGTCGCCCCCGCAGTCTTACTCCTCTGCCTTTGCGGCATCCCAGAGGTCGTTGAGGCCATGGGTCGAAAGCTCGGCCAGATCCACGTGGGCGTTGGCCGCCATCTGCTCCATCGCGGCCCAGCGGCGGCGGAACTTTGCCGTGCTCGCGCGCAGGGCGCTCTCGGCGTCAATCCCCTCTTTACGCGCAACGTTGACTAGGGCAAAGAGCAGGTCTCCAAACTCCATCTCGCGCTCGGGCGTTCCGGGAGCCTCGGCCTCAAACTCGGCACGCTCCTCGGCAACCTCGTCCCACACATCCTGGACCGTCTCCCACTCAAAGCCCACGGCCGCCGCCTTGCGCGACACCTTCTGAGCTTGCATCAGCGCCGGCAGGTGCGTGGGCACGCCGTCGAGCAGGCCTTCGGGCGCAGCCTCGTCCGCCGCCACAGCCTTGTCCTTGGCAGCCTTCTCGGCAAGCTTGACCTCATCCCAGATCTTGAGCACCTCGTCGGGGTTGTCGGCATCCGCATCGCCAAACACGTGCGGGTGGCGGCGAATGAGCTTGGCGTCAATATCGCGTGCCACGTCGGCCAGCGTAAACTCGCCGGCGTCCGCCGCAATCTGCGCATGCAGCACCACCTGCATGAGCACGTCGCCCAGCTCCTCGCGCAGATGCGTGGCATCGTCGGCCTCGATGCAGTCGAGCGCCTCATAGGCCTCCTCGATCATGTTCTTGCCAATGCTGCGGTGCGTCTGCTCGCGGTCCCACGGGCAGCCGTCGGGCTGACGCAGGCGCCAAATGGTCTGCACCAGATGCTGCAGCTCGGCCGACGCGTCGACCAGCGTGGACAGGTCGCGCGAGCCCTCGGCATTTTGCTGAGCCATGTGCTGCGCCATGGTTATTCCTCCTCCAGGATCACGTGACGGAACGCGCCGCCCTCGTAGATGCCGTAGCTGTGCGTACCGTCCTTGGGAATGCTCACGCTGCCGGGGTTGAAAAGCCACAGGCCCGGGTGCGCCTCGCTTGCCTCGTTAACCTTGATATGCGTGTGGCCGTAGACGAGCGCGGAGCCTTCGGGCAGCGCGGGCACGTGGTCGACGCTGTTGTGCATACCGGCGCCAAAAACGTGGCCGTGTGTCAAGAACAGCTCGCGGCCGGCCTCGTCGAACAACGTGGCGTAGTTGGCCATGACGGGAAAGTCGAGCACCATCTGGTCGACCTCGGCGTCGCAGTTGCCGCGCACCGCGATGATGCGGTCGGCCAGGGCGTTGAGCAGCGGAATCACGCGCTTGGGGGCGTAGTCGCGCGGCAGGTCGTTACGCGGGCCGTGGTAGAGCAGGTCGCCCAGCAGCACGATGCGGTCGGGCTGCTCGGATTCGATGGCAGCGCAGAGGCGCTCGGCCCAGTATGCCGAGCCATGGATGTCGGAGGCGATGAGGTATTTCATGGGGAGTCCTTTCGAAGCGGAGTTGATGGGGGCTGAATACGGGGTCCGGCGGATGTGGAGCCCATCTACCGTGTTACTCAAATCGCAGCGCCGCGCTCTGAGCCGCCTGCATCACGCGTTGGAGCGGCGCGCCATGCTCGCGGGCAAGGCGGGCGCAATCCTCGTATTCGGGAGCCGCGCGCTCGCTGCCGTCGGGCAGAGTCGCCACCTTAACGGATACCTCGCCCCAAGGCGTCGTCACCTGCTCGAATCGGCGCGGCAGGCAAACGCGTTCCATCACCTGGCGACGAACGGCGTTGGTCGTGGTTTCCAAAAAGATAATCGTCTGCAGGCGTTCGATATCCTCATGCGAGCAGATCACCTGCAGCTGCCAGCCGGGGCGGCCTTTTTTGCAGTAGAGGGGCAGCCAGTGCACCTCGCGGGCGCCGGCCTCGCGCAGGCGGTCAGCGGCATAGGCGAGTACCTCGGGCGACGCATCATCGATGTCGCACTCCAGCTTGACGATGGTTTCGGGCGCATCGGTCTCGCGGGACAGCGGAGATGTACTTCCACGTTGCATACGGTCCGGATCCTTTCCGCACGGGCTCGTTTTATTCACCCAAACGCTAGCACATCGAACGTGGCACAGGCGTGACTTTCGTCCGTCGTCGCCCTTGCCCCTATCCAAACATGTACATCAGCCTCCAAACATGTCATTTTTTGCAGCTTTTGGAGGCTGACGCACACGTTTTGGAGCGGGGCCGCACACGGTCAGAATTGCGCCCGCACTCCGTCCACCACAAAGTTCGCCGCACTCAACAATTTTGAACTTTCTACGCAGTTCATCGGCCAAAAAATAACCCTCGGCATACTTATCCGCTGCACGATGCTACTCTAGTTGCATTTGGCTAACTAAGCGGCTGCCGAGGACCCCACCCGGCACCGTTATGACATAGGAGGTTTCATGTTCGAGAAGCGGCTCTTCTCCCTGGTTCCGCAGGCAACGCCCTACATTGTGGCGAGCGTCCTGTTTAAATGGATCGCCCTGATGGCAAACATCACGGTGATGTGGGTGCTTGCGCGCATCTTGGGCGGCATCGTCACGGACGGCCTTTCCGCCGCGCTCGCCGTCGATGCCCTCGCACAGGCGGCCTTGCCGCTCGCCGCCGCCATCATCGTGCGCGCCGCCTCCATCTACCTGGCCCAACGCGCCGGCGACAAGGCCGCGTTCGAGGCCGTCCGTCGCGTGCGCTCGCTCGTCTACGACAAGCTCACCGCACTCGGCCCCTCCTACACCGAGACCGTCCCCACCGCCGAGGCCGTCCAGACCAGCGTCGAGGGCGCCACGCAACTCCAGGTGTACTTTGGCGGCTACCTGCCGCAGCTCTTCTTTGCGGGCTTGGCACCCATCACGCTGTTTGTACTGCTCGTGGGCCAAGCGGGACTTCCCGCCGCGCTGCTGCTCGCGTGCGTTCCGGTCATCCCCATCTCCATCATGATGGTCATGCGCAACGCCAAAAAGATCGGTGCCGAGTACTGGGGTAGCTATGTCGATCTGGGCGGCATGTTCCTGGAGGCCGTTCAGGGTCTCACCACCCTTAAGGTCTACCAGGCCGATCGCAGCTGGCACGAGCGCATCAACGCCGAGTCCGAGCGTTTCCGCACGGCGACCATGCGCCTGCTGGTGATGCAGCTGCGCTCCATTTGCGTTATGGACCTGGTCGTCTATATGGGCGCCGCGCTCGGCATTATCGTAGCCGCGCTGCAGCTCGCCACGGGCAAGATTGGCTTTGAGGCTGCCTTCCTCATCGTCTTTCTGTCACAGGAGTTCTTTTTGCCCATGCGCCGCCTGGGATCGCTGTTCCACACGGCCATGAACGGCATGGCCGCTTCGCGCCGCATGTTTGGCATTTTGGATACGCCCGAGCCCGAGCGCGGCGATGTTGAGCTTGACGGTCGCGGCGATATCGAGCTCGCGGGTGTGAGCTATGCATACGGCGGCCGCACGGTGCTGGACAGCGCCAGCGCGACCATTGCGCACGGCTCGCTCGTGGCACTCGTGGGCGAAAGCGGCGGCGGCAAGTCCACGCTCGCGGGGATTATCGCGGGCCGCAAGGGTGCCTACCGTGGCAGCGTTCGCATCGGCGGCGTCGAGCTGCGCGATGCCACGGCCGCCTCACTCATGCGCGCCGTCACCCTGGTGCCCACCAACGGCTACCTGTTTGCCGGCACCCTGCGCGACAACCTGCTGCTCGCTCAGCCCAACGCCACCGATACCGAGCTTTTGCGCGCGCTCGACCGCACGCGCGTGGCGGCCTTTGTGCAGGCCAACGGCGGGCTCGACATGGTGATCAACGAGGGCGGCACCAACCTTTCGGGCGGCCAGCGCCAGCGCGTGTGCATGGCCCGCGCCCTGCTGCACGACTCGCCGATCTATGTGTTTGACGAGGCGACGAGCAATGTGGACGCCGCAAGCGAAGCCGCAATCGGCGAGGTCATTGCATCGCTCGCCGGCAAGCACACCGTAATCGTGGTGGCACACCGCCTGTCGACGATCGTAGGCGCCGATCAGATCCTGGTGCTGGAGCGTGGCCGTATTGCCGAGCACGGGACTCACGGCGAGCTCTTGGCCACCGCGGGCGCCTATGCGCGCATGTGGAACAGCCAGGAGCAGCTCTCGGCATATGCGTATGCGGAGGATGATGCCGAGGACGTCGAAGATGCCGGCGCGGTTGAGGCTGTTGACGGCAGCGCTGCCTGTACCGATGGCCTCAACGGTGCTAGCTCGTCTTCCGCTGCCGCGGCGCTTGACTCCGGCCGCGTCCGTCGCTCGGCGCCGTCCATCATGTGGCGCATGATGGGGCTCGTTCGACCGCTTGCCGGCTGGCTTGTGTTAGCCGTCGCGCTGGGCAGCATTGGCATGCTCACCGCCGCGTTCGTGCCGGCCTTTGGCGCCCTTGGCCTTATGGCCGCGCTGGGCCGCAACGCCTTGGGGCTTGGTCTGATCGCAGCATGCGCGGCCTGTGCCGCCTGCGGCATCGCACGCGGGCCGCTCCACTACGGCGAGCAGCTCTGCAACCATTACATCGCATTCCGTCTGCTCGCACACATTCGCAACCTGGTGTTTGGCGCCCTGCGCCAGCTCGCCCCCGCCAAGCTCGAGGGCCGCGGCAAGGGCGATCTCGTGAGCCTGGTCACCTCGGATATCGAGCTGCTCGAGGTCTTCTACGCTCACACCATCTCGCCCATTGCCATCGCTCTGGTCTGCACCGTTGTGTTTGAGGGCTTTTTGCTGGCTGTGAGCCCCGAGCTCGCGGGCATCGCGCTCGTGGCCTACGCGGTCCTGGGCGTGCTGCTGCCCCTGACCTCGGCCAAGGCATGCGGCACCACCGGCCGCCAGAGCCGTGAGGGCGCCGGTAAGCTGGGTGCCTTTGTGCTCGACAGTCTACGCGGCGCGTCCGAGACTATCCAGTTTGCCGGTGGCGCCGATCGCAGCCGTGCCCTGGGCAAGCTGACCGAGCAAGTCGGCGCCGTGGACGCGCGCCTCAAGCGCCGCCAGGCGGCCAGCGAGGCCGTAGCCGATGCGCTTATTCTTGCGGCCAATCTGGTGATGCTCGGGCGTGCGCTGCAGCTGGTGTCTGCGGGAACGATTGACTTTGCCGCAGCGTTTGTCGCCGTCTTTACCTTTGTGTCGTCGTTTGGCTCGGTGATGGCCGTGAGCCGCCTGGGCGCCTCACTGCAGGAGACGCTCGCCTCGGGCGCACGCGTGCTCGATTTGCTCGACGAGCAGCCCCAGTGCGCCGAGGTCGCCGATGGACAGGACGTTGAGTTTGCCGGCGCCGCAGCCGAGCATGTGAGCTTTAGCTATGCGGACGGCGTGGACGCGGGCGGTGCGGACGCCACAGGGCAGGTCGCGAACGACACCGCTGCGAGTCTCATTCTCGACGACGTGACCTGCACCTTTGTGCCCGGCACCATGACTTGCATTATGGGACGCTCGGGTTCGGGCAAATCGACGCTGCTCAAGCTGCTCATGCGTTTTTGGGACCCCACCGCCGGCGACATCACGGTAAGCGGCGTCGATGCCCGTCACATCAACACGGCGAGCCTGCGCAGCCACGAGGCCTATATGACCCAGGACACACATCTGTTCTGCGGCACCGTACGCGAGAATCTGCTGATCGCGCACGCCAACGCCACCGATGCCGAGCTGCTCGATGCCTGCCGCTCCGCTTCGCTTACCGCCCTCATCGACCGTCTGCCGCAGGGACTCGACACGCCCGTTGCCGAGCTGGGCGACTCGCTTTCTGGCGGCGAGCGCCAGCGCATCGGCCTTGCGCGCATCTTCCTCAACGACGCACCCTTCATCTTGCTCGACGAACCCACCAGCGCGCTCGATGCTCTCAACGAGGCGTCCGTGATGCAGGCAATCGACGAGCTCAAGCGCCGCGGCAAGACCATCGTGCTTGTAAGCCATCGCGCCAGCACCTGCGCCTTTGCCGATTGCTCGCTTTCGGTCGAGCACGGGAGGCTGAGCTAATGGCGCGCCCGGTCGACACACCGGAGCTGGCACGCAAACGTGAGCGCGAAGCCCAAATGGTGTCGCAGATGATTGCACTGTGGTGCCGCGGGCATCATCGCGGCGGGCATGCGGTCGAGCAGGCTGGCGACGATGAGCCCGTGCGCGTGAAGCTCGGTCTTCGGACCATTACGCTCTGCCCCGAATGCGCCGAGCTGCAGAAATACGCCATCGCGCGCATTGAGCACTGCCCGCACATGGGCACCAAGACATTTTGCTCGGCATGTCCTTCGCATTGTTACCGGCCTGCCATGCGCGAGAAGATCCGCGAGGTTATGCGTTGGTCGGGACCGCGTATGATCCGCTATCGCCCCATCACCGCCGTGAGACACGCGATGGTAACAGTGCAGGCCAAACGCGCGGCGGCACGAAGCAAGTAGTCGCCGGCGCCGGCACGCGCCGCCCCGCCTTTCCACTCGATTTCGGCACCCGGCGTGCGCGGCGTGTTGAGAGCTGCACCATTACAATGGAGCGGATTCACCAAATGCAAAGGAGTCGCCATGCCCGCCTGTCCGCTGGTCGATTGCCATACTCATACCTCGTTCTCGGACGGGCACGCCTCGTTCGAGGACAACGTCCGTGCCGCTGCTGCCGCCGGCTGCCGCGTCATGGTCTCGACCGACCACCTTACCCTGCCCGCCAGTATGGATGCTAACTGCGAGGTGCAGGTCGTCGAGGGCGACTTGCCGGCACATCGTTTGGCCTTTGAGGACGCCCGCAAACTCGCCGCGCAGATTGCGCCGGAGCTCACCTTTATCTACGGTTTTGAATGCGATTGGTACGAGGGCTGCGAGCCCTTGGTAGAGCACTGGTCCCAGGGCGCCGTCGTACGTCTGGGCAGCGTGCACTGGATTGGCAACCCGGGCGATATTGCGGCAGGCGCCGCGGGCACGGCAGGGACAGAGGACGTCGCGCGCCCCGATACACCCGATTCCCTTTGCGGTTGGATCGACGACGATACCAACTTGCATGTTTGGGAAAACTTAGGCGTGCGCGGCGTGTGGGAGTGCTACGTCGACGACTGGTGCCGTGCTTGCGAAAGCTCACTCAACTTTGACGCGATGGCCCATCCCGACCTGGTCATGCGCTTTTCGAAGGACGGCTTTGCACCCGACTTTGACCCCGCGCCGTTTTGGGAGCAGATGGCCGAATGCGCCCACGATACGGGTCGCCGCGTTGAGGTCTCGACCGCCGCACCGCGCAAGGGGCTCGACGATTACTACCCCGCGACCGGGCTGTTGCGCCGCTTCGCCCATGCCGAGGTGCCCATCACCTTTGGCTCGGACGCGCACCGCGCCTGCGACATCTGCTGGAACATCCGCGAGGCCCAGGCCCACGCCTACGACTGCGGCTACCGGGCCTTCGATATCCCCCACCCCACCGGCGAATGGGAATCCACGCCCCTCGCCTAACTAGTCGTTTAAGAACGTCCCCAATGACTAGTGGCGGCGGGCGTTGAGTTCGCCGGCCAGTTCGTCGAGGGTGATGCCGTAGCGCTCGAGCGTCACGAACAAGTGGTAGATCAGGTCGCCGGCCTCGTAGCGGATGTGGTCGTGGTCGTTGTCCTTGCAGGCCATGATGACCTCACTCGCCTCCTCGGCAAGCTTCTTGAGCAGTTCGTCCTCGACGTCGGTCAGCAGACGGGCGGTATAGCTCTCCTTCGGCGACGCATCGCGACGGCCGTGAATCACCTCAGCAAGGCCGGTCAGCGTCTCGCCGATATTTCCCGGCTGCACGTTAGCTGTTCTGACTCCCATGGTTATTTCCTCTCGTTACTGCAGCGTAAAGTAGGTACCGGCCTCATCGAACCGAGGCTTTGCGCCCTTTTTCTCAAAGAACTCGACGATGACGGCATGGGCCTCATCGAGCCTTTCCTTCTCGGCCTCGAGCCAAAGCGACTGCGCCCCGCAGGCATCAGTCAGGTGCACGCGGCATGGCACGCCCGCGCGGAGGAGCTCGGTGTTGCAGTCGGCGACCTCGAACGGCGTCACGACCTTCATCGTGTTTCCCCCTTTATGTGCTTAAAGAAGCAGGTACGGTTGCCGGTATGGCAGGCCGGACCCGGCGAGTCGACCTTGACCAGAAGCGTATCGCTATCGCAGTCGGCCCAGAGCTCCTTGACCGCCTGCATGTTGCCGCTCGTCGCGCCCTTGTTCCAGAGCTCCTGGCGGCTGCGGCTCCAAAACCACGTGGTGCCGGTCTTGAGCGTCAGCCCCACCGACTCCTCGTTCATCCAGGCAACCATAAGCACCTCGCCGGTGTCATATTGCTGAACCACGCAAGGAATCAGCCCGTGAGCGTCGTATTTAAGCTCGGTAGCATTTATTACCTCAGTCATCATTTCTCCCAAGTAACAAACGAAATCCCACAGGTCGGCGAGGGTTGTCCAGGTGCCGCAGGTTGCCGCGAAAGAGGAGCGACGCGTACTTTGGTACGCGAGCGACGGTTTGAGCGGCAAGATGCGGTGCCTAAGCCGCAGCACTAGAAGTCCAGCCTCACAGGGATGCCTTGGCTGGCCATATACTCCTTCACCTGGCGAATGCTGAAGGTTCCAAAGTGAAAGACGCTGGCCGCCAGTACGGCGTCGGCTTCGCCCTCGATCACGCCCTCGGCAAAATGCTCGAGCGTGCCCACGCCGCCGCTTGCGATCACCGGGATCGGCACCGCGCGCGCCACGGCGCGGGTGAGCGCCAGGTCAAAGCCGGCCTTGGTGCCGTCGCGGTCCATGCTGGTCAGCAGAATCTCGCCGGCGCCGCGACGAGCCGCCTCCTCGGCCCATGCCACCGCGTCGATACCCGTGGCATTGCGGCCTCCCGCGGTAAAGACCTCCCACTTGTCGGCATCCGGCTGCCCAGGCAGGCCGACGCGCTTGGCATCGATCGCCACGACCACGGCCTGGCTGCCAAACGCCGCGGCAGCTTGGCTGATCAGCGACGGGTCGCGCACGGCGGCAGAGTTGAGCGATACCTTGTCGGCACCGGCCGCCACCATCGTTCGCATGCCCGCAAGGTCGCGAAAGCCACCGCCCACGGTGTAGGGAATGGCGAGCTCCTCGGCCGCATGCGCCGCCATCTCGATGGTCGTCGCACGGTTGTCGCTCGTGGCAGTGATGTCCAGGAACACGACCTCGTCCGCACCCTCGCGATCGTAGGCACGGGCAAGCTCCACCGGATCGCCCGCATCGCGCAGGCTCACAAAGTTGACGCCCTTGACCACGCGGCCGTCCTTAACGTCCAGGCAGGGAATGACGCGTTTGGTAAGCATGGGCTACTCCTCCCCTCGCGCGGCGGCCAACGCCTGTACCAGCGTAAAGTTGCCCTCGTAGAGCGCGCGACCGGTGATGGCGCCCTCAATAGCGCCCTCGCCCACCGCGGCGAGCGCACGGATATCATCGAGCGTCGAGATGCCGCCCGACGCCACAACGGGAAAGCCCGCGACCTCGGCCACGTGGCGATATGCTGCCACGTCGATGCCCGTCTGCATACCGTCGCGCGCGATATCGGTATACACCAGATGTTTAAAGCCCAGCTCGGTGAGCTGCGCCACGGCGTCGTCGAGCGCCACACCCGCGCCGTCGCGCCAACCATTCACCTTGACCTGGCCGTCACGGGCGGCAATGTCTGCCACCAGTAACTCGCCAAAGCCTTGCGCCGCCACCTCGGCAAATCCCGGCTCGGTCACGAGCACCGTGCCTAGCGCGATGCGACGCGCGCCGTAGCCAGCCAACTCGTCGATGCGCGCGAGCGAGCGGACGCCGCCGCCTACGTCCACGGACAGACCGTCGACGCCGCAGATGGCCTTAATCGCCGCCGAGTTGGCAGCGCACGCGCCCTCGTCCTCGCCAAAGGCAGCGGACAGGTCGACGACGTGCACCCAGCTTGCGCCCTGCTCGGCAAATGAGCGAGCAACGGCCACGGGGTCGTCGGAATATACCTTGCAGCGGCTGCGGTCGCCACGCTCAAGGCGCACGACCTTGCCGCCGATCAGATCGATTGCGGGAAACAGGATCATCGGCCAACCTCCTCGACGATGTTGACGAAGTTCTTAAGGATGCGCTGCCCCAGCGCCGAGGACTTCTCGGGATGGAACTGACAACCCCACACGTTGCCGTGACGCACGATGCACGGGAAGCTCCGCGTATAGTGCGTGCGCGCCAGCACATCGGCGGCATCGGCGTCGTCGGCCACCGCGTAGCTGTGGGTGAAATACATGTTGGCACCCTCGGCAAAACCGGCAAGCAGCGGATCGGGCGCACCGGCGGGCGTCATGTGTACCTGGTCCCAGCCCACGTGCGGCACCTTCAGGCGACTCGATTCCAAGCGCGTGCACGAACCGCGCATAATGCCCAGGCCATCGACCCAGGGGCCACCGGCCTGCTCGGAGGCGTCGCCGTCCGCCGGCACGCCCTCGTCCGCAGGCACGCCCTCGTTGCCGCGCTCAAAAAACAGCTGAAGGCCCAGGCAGATGCCGAGCAACGGAGTTCCAGCGGCGACGGCATCGAGCACTGCATCCGCCTCGCCGCTCTGGCGCATAAAGGCAATCGCGTCATAGAACGCGCCCACGCCCGGGATGACCAGGCCGTCGGCATTGCGGATCTGCTCCGGATCGTCCGACGTGCAGGCGGCGGCACCGGCGCGCGCAAGCCCGCGCGCAACGCTCGACAAGTTGCCCTTGTGATAGTCGACCACCACGATCTTCGGTTCGCCCACGCGACCCTCCTTTTCCCCATTCAAAACCTGCCAAAATGGGACAGGTTACAGTGAACCCTTGGTGCTGGGGATGCCCTGCACGCGGGGATCCAGCTCACAGGCATGGCGCATCGTGCGGCCCACGGCCTTAAAGGCGGCCTCGATAATGTGATGCGAGTTGCTGCCCGCCAGCTCGCGCACGTGCAGCGTGAGCTTGGCGTCGCGCGCAAAGGCGTAGAAGAACTCGACGGCCAGCTCGGTATCGAAGCTGCCCACGCGCTCGGTGGGCACGGGCAGCTCGCAGTAGGCCTGCCCGCGGCCCGAAATATCAACAGCAGCCATCACAAGCGTCTCGTCCATGGCGATCGCCGCGTCGGCAAAGCGCGTAATGCCCGCCTTGTCTCCCAGCGCCTGGCAAAACGCCTCGCCCAGCACAATACCCGTGTCCTCGACGGTGTGGTGCGCATCGACCTCCACGTCGCCCACCGCGTGCACCGTCAGATCGAACAGACCATGGCGACCAAAAGCGTTGAGCATGTGGTCGAAAAACGGCACGCCGGTCGAGATATCGCACACGCCAGATCCGTCCAGGTCGAGCTTTACGACAATGTCGGTCTCGCCCGTCTTGCGGGTTACCTCGGCATAGCGGTCCATCTACATCTCCTCCTTCACCAGCGCGGCAAACGCGGCCAGCACCTCGTCGTTTTCCTGCGGCGTACCCACAGTGATGCGCAGACAGTCCGCAAGCCCCGGCGCGTAGCTAAAGTCGCGCACCAAAATCGAATACTCGTCGCGCAGACGCTCGCGCACGCGCGTGGCATGCGGCGTGCGCACGAGCACAAAGTTCGCCGCGCTCGGCCATGCCTCCACGGGCATGCCATCGGCAGCCATTGCGCGCAGGGCGCACAGCTCGCGCTCGCGCTCGGATGCGATCTGTGCCACCACGGGCGTGTAGGCATCACGGGCACGCACGCAGGCAAGTGCTGCCGCCTGGCTCAGCACGTTAACTGAATAGATCTGGCGAATCGCCGCGAACACGTCGATGACTTCCGGCGCCGCGATCACGTAACCCAGACGCGTACCGGCAGCGCCAAACGCCTTGGACAACGTATGCAGAATCACCAGGTTGGGATGCTCGGCGATAAGCCCCTGCGCCGTGGTGACCGCGCCAAACGAATCGTCGGCAAACTCCACGTAGGCCTCGTCAACCATTACCATGCCGGGGCACGCATCGCACAGCGCCGCGACAAAGTCGAGCGGTGCCACGTCACCCGTGGGGTTGTTGGGCGAGGTCACGATTGCCAGGTTGCACTCGGACGCCGCCGCAAGCACGGCTGCCTGGTCGAGCTCAAAGGTCGCGGGGTCGCGCCACACGTCGCGCACCTCGGTCTGACAGAGCGACGCAAAGAACGCATACTCGCTAAAGCACGGCGGGCAGTTGAGCAGGGTCCGTCCCGCGCCGCCAAACGCCAACAGGTAGTTATAGAGCAGCTCGTCGCCGCCGTTGCCCACGCAGACATTCTCGCGCGCCACACCATGCCAAGCGGCAAGCTCGTCACGCAGATCGTTGGACATGGGATCGGGATAGCGGTTGAGCGGCGTGGCAGCCAGGGCGGCGTCGACCGCCTCGCGCACGCCAGCCGGCACGGGATAGGTGTTCTCGTTGGCCGAAAGGTTGATGCGCGTGGGCGTAAAGTTGGGATCGTAGGGCTCAATACCGGCCAGGTAAGGCTGGACGAGCTCCTTCATGCGAGGCGTGAGTTCGGCCATATTAGGCCTCCCCGCCGGTTACGCCAGCGCCATCTGCGCCTGCAGCCGCCAGGTCCACGCCCTCGGCAACCGTCGCCACGGCGTCGCCCGGCCAGGCAACCTTGGTCAGGTCGGCCGCGGCGAGCGACTCGGCGCTCACGGCATCCTTGCCCTGCTCCAACACGCGGCGACGCAGTGCGGCCGAAAGCGCATGCGCCCACAGGCCCTCGGCCTCGGCCAGACGCTGCGTAGCGGGAGCGTCGGAGAGCAGGCCCTCGGGCGTATAGCATATAACGCTCGAGCGCTTAACGAACTCTTCGACCGAAAGCGGGTTGGAGAACATGGCCGTGCCGCCGGTCGGCAACGTGTGGTTGGGACCGGCAACGTAATCGCCGAGCGGCTCGGAGCTCCAAGCGCCCACAAAGATGGCGCCGGCGTTGCGAATGCCGCCGAGCAGGCCCATCGCATCCTTGCAGTGCAGCTCAAGGTGCTCGGGCGCCACGGTGTTCACGGCCTCGACGGCGGCCGCCATGTCGGCGGCCACCACGATGGCGCCTTCGTTATCGAGCGAAGCGCACGTAATCTCGGCACGCGGGGACTGCGCTACCAGAATGTCGATACCCGCCTCGACCTCACGCGCAAACTGCTCGTCGCAGGTCACCAGATAGCAGGCCGCCAGCGGATCGTGCTCGGCCTGAGCCATCAGGTCGGCCGCGACCACCATAGGCTTGGCCGTGGCATCGGCCAGCACGCAGACCTCGGAGGGACCGGCGACCATGTCGATACCCACGTCACCCGAGACAATCTGCTTGGCAGCGGCAACAAAGGCGTTGCCCGGGCCGGTGATTTTGTCGACGCGCGGAATGGTCTCGGTACCGTACGCCAGCGCGGCCACGGCCTGGGCGCCGCCCACCATATAGATTTCGTCCACGCCGCCGAGCTTGGCCGCCGCGAGCGTATACGGGCTAATCAGTCCATCCTTTTGCGGCGGGGTCACCATGACCACGCGCTCAACGCCGGCAACCTTGGCGGGAATGGCGTTCATAAGCACGGTGGAAGGGTACTGCGCGCGACCGCCCGGCACGTAGATGCCGGCCGCAGCAAGCGGGGTCACCTTAACGCCGAGCATCGTGCCGTCCGGGCGCGTGGTAAACCAGCTCTGCTCGACCTCGCGCTGGTGGAACTCGCGAATCTGGCGCGCAGCCTTTTCGAGCGCGGCGACAAAGGCCGGATCGAGGCCTTCGAGCGCGGCATCGATCTGCTCCTGCGGCAGACGGAAGCTCTGCAGCTCAACACCGTCAAAACGCTGGCAGTAATCGCGCACCGCGGCATCGCCGTTGGCACGCACGTTGGCCACGATATCGCGAGCGGCGTCGACGATGTTTTGCGGCAGCACGCCCTTACGGTTGAGCTGGTTGGTAACGAGGCGCTCACCGGGAGCAAGCTTGATGGTCTTCATTTCGGTATCCCCTATCGGTCGAGGTTGTGTTCGAAAAACGAGAGACCGGGCGGCGGCGCCAGTCGGCCCGCCGCCCGGACGTTGGGGCGCCCGTGCGTGCTCGCGCTATTGTGCCGAGCCCGCAACGGGCTCAAAATGCTTGTCCTTCACGGCTGCCGCCAAGCGATCTGCCAGATTGCGTACGCGCGGATCCAGACGTGCGGCACCCGGATTGACAAAGAAGCGGGCCGTGCAGTCCATAATGCGACCAGTAATAACGAGGTCGTTATCGCGCAGCGTGGCGCCCGTGGCGGTAATATCCACGATGCGATCGGTCATGCCGACGATGGGTCCCAACTCGATGTTACCGTGCAGCGAGACGATATCGGCGTTCACACCGCGCTCGGCATACCAGGCGCTCGCGATGCGCGGATACTTGGTGGCCACGCGAAGCGACCCGCGACGGGCATAGTTGCGCTCGGCCTGGCCGGCGCGCCACGCGGGCTCCGCCTCAATGAAAGTGCACAGGCCGTAGCCCAGATCGACCAGCTGCAGCAGGTTGAGGTCTGCCTCGATAAGCGAGTCCCAACCGCAGATGCCGCAATCGGCACCGCCGCAGCCCACAAAGGCGGGCGCATCGCTGGGGCGCACGATGACAAACTCGATATCTCCGACCGCGCCCTCACCGGCACGCGTGTCGCGGCCGCGCACGATTAGGTGACGGCCCGGATCGCGCAACTCAGAGACGTCCAGGCCCGCGGCTTCGAGCACGTCGAGCGTATCGGCCTTGAGTGAGCCCTTGGGCACGGCGATGCGCAGCGGGCCCTCGGCGCCACGGCCCGCGGCGTGATCGCCATCGGAAGCGGCATCCTCGGCCGAGGTGCGCGCGGCCTCCAGGCGCTCGAGCGAAAAGGCGAAGCCCGCCGCCGGCACCTCGATACCGGCGCCAAATGCGCCGGTAAAGATGGAGTCATAGCGTCCGCCCGAACCGACCGGATCGGGCAAGCCGCCGGCATAGGCCTTAAAGACCAGACCCGTGTAGTAATCGAAAGAGTTCATGATAGAGAAGTCGAACGACAGCACCTGGGCGTCCTCGGGTGCCAGGCCCTCGACCAGGACGCGCAGCTCGCGCGTCAGCGGCGCGACGATACCGGCGGTCTCCAGCAGCGCGTCCACGCGGTCAAGCACCTCGGCTCCGCCGTGTAGGCGCGGCAGCTCGCTAATGGCGGCCTTGACGGCATCGGACTCGGCGCTTGCCGTCACGCGGGCATCGAGGCCCACAAAGTCGTTGGCGTGCACGCAGCGCAGGGCCTCGGCAGCCAGCTCGCGATCCTCGCACGCCGCGAGCAGCTCCTTAAACGGACGCACGCTACCTGCGATAATGCGCGCAGCGGGCAGCGCCAGCTTGCGCACCGCCTTGGCCACGAGCGAGACAATCTCGACATCGCCCGCGGTGTCGCCCGCACCGATAAGCTCAAAGCCCAGCTGTGTAAACTGGCGCGAGCCGCTGGCATTGCGCTGGCACTCACGAACCACCGGCGCCTCGTAGCGAAGGCGTAGGGGCAGGTCGGCCGCGCGCATGCGGGTCGAAACCAGACGCACGATCGGCAATGTGTTGTCGGGACGGACCACCAGCAGGCGACCGTCGTCATCAAAGAGCTTAAACGGCGTGTCCGCAATGCGGCCGCCTTCCTCGAGCGAACCCTTGTCCTCGAGCAGCGGCGTTTCGACCGGAAGGTAATGATGCTCCCTGAAGCAGCCCTTCACCGTCAGCGCAATCTCCTCGCGCGCCTGAGCCTCCTCGGGCAATATGTCCCGGAATCC
>URZJ01000022.1 GCA_900552395.1 uncultured Collinsella sp.
CTTGGGTAACGTTGCTTGCGAACGTCGCTTTGCTCGTTCGCTTTTTGGTCTGGAGAGCCGGGTGGGCTGATAAATAGATGTGAGTAGGGGCTCTCCCGTTTGATGAGCGGGGGAGCCCCTTGTTGCGTTTTGGTTGTTGGTGCGACCTAGAGGTGGCTGATGATCAATTCCATTTTGCCTTCGAGGTCGATGGAGCTGACGGTGCTCGGGGCTAGCAGGTGGCTTCCCTTGTGGACGGGGTCGCCGCAGACGGTGCCTTCGCCGTCGATGACCGACAGACACATGAAGGGCCAGTGCTGGTCGAGGGTCTTGCTGCCGTTGACGCGCACGCGATCGACGGTGTAGCAGGGGTTGGACTCGAGTTCGGTCACGCCGTCGACTTCGGGCGCGGTCACGGTGCCGTCGGTCGGGGCCTGAGAATCAAAGTCGATGCAGTCGAGACTCTGCTCAATGTGCAGGGGACGCAGTTTGCCGTCGGTGCCGGGACGGTCGTAGTCGTACAGGCGATACGTCACGTCGCTCGACTGCTGCGTCTCCAAAATGAGCGTGCCGGTCTTGATGGCGTGGACGGTACCGGAATCAATCTGGAAAAAGTCGCCCTTGTGGATCGGCAGCACGTTGAGCATGTCGTCCCAGCGGCCGTCTTCGATCATCTGTGCAGCCTCGGCGCGGTCCTTGGCGCGCTGGCCGACGATGATTGTGGCGCCGGGCTCGCAGTCCAGCACATACCAGCACTCGGTTTTGCCCAGGCTGCCGTTCTCGTGCTCGGCGGCGTACTCGTCGTTGGGATGGATCTGGATCGAAAGGTCGTCCTTGGCGTCCAGAATCTTAATGAGCAGCGGGAACCCCTTGCCCTCGCAGTTGCCAAAGAGCTCGCGGTGCTCGGCCCACAGCCATGACAGCGTGTGACCGGCGTACGGGCCCTCAGCGATCTGGCAGTCGCCGTTGGGGTGTGCCGAGATGGCCCAGCACTCACCGATGGGACCCTCGGGAATGTCATAACCAAATACGGTTTCGAGCTGGCGGCCGCCCCAGATCTTCTCGTGAAAGATCGGCGTCAGTTTAATCAAATCGGACATGTTCATACCCCCATGGTGTTGCGCGGCCGCCCACTCTAAACGAGCCGTAACGAGCGCCCGCATGACTACAAAAACCTATGCCAACGTTACGTTGTGCAGCTCAAAGCGGTCACCAACGTTGCGCGAGATCGAATGCTCAAAGGCGGTGCCGCTATCCAAAAAGCCAATCTGGTTGAGCTCGAGCAGGGGAGAGCCGGGTTTGGTGTCCAGGCGCTCAGCCTCTTCCTCGGTTGCCGCTACGGCGCGAATGGTGCGGTGGAAGCTCGAAATCTTCAGCCCGCATTGCTTGCGGATGAAGCTGTAGACCGATCCATACAGGTCTTTCTTTTTAAGGCCCGGAATCAGCTCGAGGGGCATGTAGGTGTACTCGATAACGATGGGCTTCTCGTCGACCTGGCGCACGCGCACGATGTGATAGGCAAAGTCGTCCTCGGCAATTCCCAGCTGGGCAGCGACGTCTGCTGGCGGATTGACAATCGAGAAATCGTAGACCACCGAGGTCACCTTCTCCCCGCGGTGCTCATACGAAAAGCCCTGGGAGCGATCGTTCTTGCCCTGGAAAAACGCCTGGCCGGGAAGCCCCGCCGTGTCCTTAACGTAGGTGCCCGATCCGCGCCGGCTGGTAATAAGGCCTTCCTCGGTGATCTGCTCAATCGCTCGTTTGACGGTGATTTTGGAAACGCCATAGAGCTCACAGAACTCAACGACGGTGGGCAACTTATCGCCCGGTTTAAGTGCGCCGTCCTCGATGCTTCGACGGATATCTGCAGCTATCGCCTCGTATTTGGGAATCATGCAATCCTCCCTTCATATTTGCGTCGATATTTAGAAAGTATACCTATTTAAAAAGCATCCATATGGCTTTCATGAAAGAAGTTCGATAAAGAAAAATGAAAAAGACGCTTTACATAGAAAATTAGAGCGCTATAGTTACAGACAACAAGCGAGATGCATTGGCGTTTCCTTGTACTGTTTGGGGACGGTTTTGTTTTGGCGGGTTGGATATCGGTATGACCGGTGCGCGCCCGCGCCGGATAACCTGCCAAAGCAAATCCGTCTCCAAACGGAAGCTCTAGAACACGAAAGCGAGGACTTTGATGGCACAGTATCAGCTGCCCCGTGACTTCTTCTTTGGCGCTGCTATGTCCGGCCCGCAGACTGAGGGTCAGTGGAACCAGGGCGGCAAGCTCGAGAACCTGTGGGACACCTGGTCCATCCAGGATCTGAGTTCGTTCTACAACTGCGTTGGCTCTTATGCCGGCAATGACTTTATGGCCAAGTACCAGGAAGACTTTCGCATTTTGAAGGACTTGGGCCTGAATACCTATCGCACTTCCATCCAGTGGAGTCGTCTGCTCGATGCCGACGGCAACCTTAATGGGGAGGGCGCTGCATGGTATCACGAGCTGTTCCGCGCCTCTCGCGAGGCCGGCCTGGAGCCGTTTGTCAACTTGTACCACTTTGACATGCCCACCTACCTCTTTAACCGCGGCGGCTGGGAGAGCCGTGAGGTCGTCGAGGCTTACGCGCATTACGCCGACGTCGCCTTCCACGAGTTTGGCCAGGAGATTAAGTACTGGTTCACCTTTAACGAGCCCATCGTCGAGCCCGAACAGCGCTATCAGGAGGGCGTGTGGTTCCCGCAGCTCCACGACTTCAACCGCGCCCGCACCGTGCAGTATCACATCTCGCTGGCGCACGCGCTGGCCGTGGCCAACTATCGTCGCGCCTATGACGAGGGCGCTATTCGCGCCGATGCCAAGATCGGCATGATCAATTGCTTTACCCCGGTCTACACCAAGGAGAACCCCAGCGAGACAGACCTCGAGGCCGTGCGTATGACCAGCGGCATCAACAACCGCTGGTGGCTTGACCTCATTACCAAGGGCGAGCTTCCTGCCGACGTGCTCGACAGCCTGGCCGAGGGCGGCGTTAAGCTCCCGTTCCGTGCCGGCGACCAAGAGATTCTTAAGCAGGGTGTTGTCGACTGGCTCGGCTGCAACTACTACCACCCCACGCGCGTTCAGGCGCCGGCGAGCAAGATTGACCAGTATGGCCTGCCGCACTTTGCCGACGAGTATGTGTGGCCCGATGCCGTTATGAACGAGAGCCGCGGCTGGGAGATCTACCCGCAGGGCCTCTACGACTTTGGCATGGACTGCGCCAAGAACTACCCCGATCTTGAGTGGTTCGTTTCCGAGAACGGCATCGGCATCATGGACGAATACAAGAACCGTGACGCCGAAGGAACCATCCAGGACGACTACCGCGTCGACTTTGTACGCCAGCACCTGGAGTGGGTGGCCAAGGCCATCGACGAGGGCGCCAAGTGCCGCGGATACCATTATTGGGCTGTCATCGATAACTGGTCTTGGGCCAATGCCTTTAAGAACCGTTACGGTTTTGTCGAGGTCGACCTTATGGACGGCTACAAGCGCCGTCTTAAGAAGTCGGCGGCCTGGCTCAAACAGGTCGCCACGACCCATGTGGTTGATTAGCGACCGGGCGAACGCCCAGACCACGCGCCGCCGCGCGCAACACATGGCACATCTGGTGGCAGAGGGCGACAGACCACCGTGCGCATAGGAAAAGGCCGGATTTGATAGTTAGGAGCAATCATGGCCAGTGACAACGGAAAGAGCTTCCTCGACAAGTTTGCCGAGGTCTCTGCGAAGGTGGGAAACCAGGTTCACCTGCGTTCCCTGCGCGACGCCTTCGCGACCATCACGCCGCTCTATATCCTTGCGGGTATCGCGGTTCTTATCAACAACGTCGTGTTCCCCCTGTTCCCGCTCGATGCGGCGGGCCTTGCCAACCTTCAGACGTGGGGCTCGGCAATTACGCTGGGCACCCTCAACGTCTCTGCCATTATCTTGGCCGGATTGATTGGCTACAGCCTCGCTAAGAACAAGCGTTTCGATAACCCGCTCGCTTGCGTGGTCGTCGCTATCTCTGCTTTCGTCATCATGATGCCGCAGCAGATCACCGCCACGCTTGCCGCCACGAGCCCGCTGCTCACCGACAAGATCACCTCCGCCGAGGTCACGGGCGCCCTTTCGACTGCCAACACCGGCACCAACGGTCTGTTCTCGGCTATTATCATCGCCCTGCTTTCCGTCTCGCTCTTCATCAAGATTTCTGGCGTCGAGAAGCTCAAGGTTAAGCTGGGCGAGGGCGTGCCTCCCGCGGTCTCCAACTCCTTCAACGTCATGATCCCGATGCTGCTCAACCTCGCGATCTTCGCTCTTGCCGCAGCCCTGCTCGCCGTGTGCGCCGGCACCGATCTGTGCACCATCATCTCCACGTGCATCTCCAACCCGCTCAAGAACATCATGAACGCCGGTCCGTGGGCTGTTATCCTCATCTACACCCTTGCTAACCTGCTGTTCTGCGTCGGTATTCACCAGTCCACCATCTCTGGCGCTACCGTCGAGCCGATCCTGACCATGCTCATCGTCGACAACATGGCTACCTTTGCCGCCGGTGGCACCATCCAGCCCGATCACTACATGAACATGCAGATCGTTAACAGCTTCGCCCTCATCGGCGGCTCGGGCTGCACCCTCATGCTTCTGCTCGACACGCTCCTGTTCTCCAAGAACAAGGCTTCCGAGACCGTTTCCAAGATGGCTATCCTGCCTGGTCTGTTCAACATCAACGAGCCGGTTATCTACGGTTACCCCATCGTGTACAACCTGCCGCTCATGATTCCGTTTGTCCTTCTTCCCGATCTGTTCATCGGCATCACCTATGGCCTTACCTGCGCAGGCATCATCAGCCCCTGCATCGCCCAGGTGCCCTGGACTATGCCTCCCGTCATCAATGCCCTGCTCGCTACGGGCTTTGACTGGCGCGCCGGCGTGTGGCAGGCTCTCGAGATTGTCATTGGCATGGTCGTCTACCTGCCCTTTATGAAGATTTCCGAGAAGGCAATCGCCAAGCAGGAAGCTCTCGCCGAGTAGAACGCCCAACGTTCGTCCCTTTCACCGCTGCGGGCGCCGGTACGCGGTGCCGGTGCCCGCAGCTCTCTCCCTTGCGTAAAGATGCAGAGGGTGGGAACAATAGCTGCAAAGAATGAAACCAGTCGTCGTCTGCGCGCCGCGCAGTTATAAGGAGGAAACCATGAAGAAGATCATGCTCTGCTGCAATGCCGGTATGTCCACGAGCCTGCTGGTCCAGAAGATGCAGGCCGAGGTTGCAAACCGTGGCCTGGAAATTGAGGTCGAGGCTCGCCCCATGAACGAGGCCCACGATCAACTGGACGAGTGCGACATGTTGCTGCTTGGCCCGCAGATCGGCTACACCAAGGGCGATTTTGAGAAGGAGGCCGCCGGTCGTTTCCCGGTCGAGGTCATCAACATGGTCGACTACGGCCGCATGAACGCTGCCGGCATCATCGACCACTGCGTCAGCGTGATGGGCTAGGTGCTCCGCATGGAGGATATGAACGAGTTGCAGATGACCTGCTTCGAGATCATCAGCTACGTCGGTACCGCCAAGAGCATGTACATCAATGCCGTGCAAAAGGCCAAGGAGGGCGATTTTGACGCCGCCGAGGAGCTTATCAAGCAGGGCGACGAGGCCTATAACGGTGGCCACGATGTTCACATGGGGCTTCTGAAGAAGGAGGCCAACGGCGAGCGTAACGGCGAGGCCCCGCTGATTCTGCTGCATGCCGAGGACCAGATGGCCGGCACCGAGACCATGCGCGTCATGGCGACGGAGCTCATCGAGATTCACAAGCAGATGCAGGCGCTTCAGGCCTAGTCGGCGTTATCGCCGCGATGGACCGTGCAGTCCAACAGACAATACAGTCCCTTTCACGGGCGCCGGGAGCCTCCGCCTCCCGGTGCCTTTATTTTTGGGGATGGTCTTGCGCGGTCTGTTGAGCGGCCAATTGCGTTTCCCCAGATAAAACCTGCCAAAACAAACCTGTCCCTTCTTGGCAGGTTTTTGCCTTGGGAGCGGTACCATACAGGCAATGTTTAAACGAGAAAGGTGGGCTCCCATGGAACCTAAGCAGTACTACATCGGCATTGACGTCGGCGGCACTTCGGTTAAGGAAGGCCTGTTCGACGAGGACGGCAACCTGCTTGCCAAGGCCAGCGTGCCCACGCCTCCTATCGTTGACGCCGCGGGCTTTGCCGCGGTGACCGAGGCTATCGATCAGGTGATCGCCAAGGCACAGATTCCGCGCGCCTTTGTGGCGGGCATTGGTCTGGCCGTTCCGTGCCCCATCCCGGCTTCGGGCGATGCCAAGGTCAAGGCCAACATTGCCATTAACCTGCCCGAGCTTAAGATCGCCATTCAGGAGCACTGCCCCGACGCGGTCGTTAAGTACGAAAACGATGCCAACGCCGCTGCCATGGGCGAGGCCTGGCTCGGCTCTGCCAAGGGCGTACAGAACGTGGTGATGGTCACCATCGGTACCGGCGTGGGCGGTGGCGTTATCGTTAACGGCGACGTGGTATCGGGCGTTGTGGGTGCCGGCGGCGAGATTGGCCACATGTGCCTGAACCCCGAAGAGGAGCGCACCTGCGGCTGTGGCGGCCATGGCCATCTGGAGCAGTATTCCAGCGCCACCGGCGTGGTGAGTAACTACCTTGCCGAGTGCAAGAAGGCGGGCGTCGAGCCCATCGAGCTCACCGGGCCTTCTGATTCCAAGGACGTGTTCCAGGCCTGCCGCGAGGGTGACAAGCTCGCGCTGGCAGCTGCCGATACCATGGCCGACTATCTCGGCCGCGCCCTGGCGCTTATTGCCAACGTGGTCGATCCCGAGATGTTCCTGATCGGCGGCGGTGCTTCCGCTTCGGCCGATGTCTACCTCGACAAGGTCCGCGAGCACTTTAAGCAGTACGCGCTCTCCGCCTCGCGCGAGACGCCCATTAAGGTCGCTTCGCTCGGCAACGACGCCGGCATCATCGGTGCCGCTTACGTAGCCCTGCGCGCCGCCGGTAAATAGCTGGTGCGGGGGCAGGTGGTGAAAGGGGGACAGGCTTCGTCCCTGACCTCGCCTCAGCGCTTGCCCCAAATTGTGCCGCGACCCTTCCGTCTCATAAGGTTCGGCGTCAGCGTGCTACCATAGCTACGTCCAAGTACACATATCAAGTGGAGGATATCCATGGCAAACGTTCTTGTCTTTGGTCACCAGAACCCCGATAACGACGCCATCATGAGCGCCGTCGTCCTGTCCCAGCTGCTCAACCAGGTTGAGTATGCCGGCAACACCTACGAGGCCTGCGCGCTGGGCCAGCTTCCGGCCGAGTCCGCCAAGCTGCTCGCCGACGCCGGCATTGCCGAGCCCCGCGTGATCGAGTCCGTCGAGGCCGGTCAGCTCGTCGTCCTCACCGACCACAACGAGTCCGCCCAGTCCGTCGCCGGCCTTAAGGACGCCACGGTCTTTGGCGTTGTCGACCATCACCGCATCGGCGACTTCGAGACTGCCGGTCCGCTGCACTACATCTGCCTGCCCTGGGGCTCCAGCTGCACCATCGTCACCAAGCTCGCCGGCGTGCTCGGCGTTGAGCTTTCCGACGTTCAGGCCAAGCTGCTGCTCTCGGCCATGATGACCGACACGCTCATGCTCAAGAGCCCCACCACCACCGATGTCGACCGCGCCGTCGCTGCTAAGCTCGGCGAGCAGGTGGGCGTCGACCCGGTCAAGTTTGGCATGGAGGTCTTCCTCACCCGCCCGTCCGGCTCCTTTACCGCAGCCCAGATGGTCGGCAACGACATCAAGATGTTCGAGCCCGCTGGCAAGAAGCTGCTCATCGGCCAGTATGAGACTGTCGACAAGAGCCGTGCGCTTGGCATGATTGACGAGATCCGCGAGGCCATGCGCGCCTATGCCGCCGAGAAGGGTGCCGACGGCATCGTCCTGTGCATCACCGACATCATGGAGGAGGGCTCGCAGGTCCTGCTCGAGGGTGAGACCGAGGCCGCTCAGAAGGGCCTGGGCATCGCTGACGAGCACGACGGCGTCTGGATGCCGGGCGTCCTTTCCCGCAAGAAGCAGGTCGCTGCCCCCATTATGGCCGCCTGCTAGGTTTTGCAACCTGCTCACGACCGGACCGCGGACGCCCCGCGCTCCGGTCGTTTTTTGTGCACGGGACCGCGTCGCCTATTGGACAGGGGCGCTCGCACCGTTGAGCAAATAATGTTCAACCTGTGGTTCCGCTTTTCGGCCGCGCTTGCGCGTTTGTCGCGCAGGGTAGGCTAGACGCAAGCGTAATACGTTGGAGCGCGGCGCCGCCATTTGGGCGGGCCGTGCTTTTTTAAGACGGGAGCCTTCCCGCGAAAGGAGCCGCCCATGGCAGCAACCGAGCAGCTGTTCAACACCCGTGAGCGCAAGCGTTTTGAGCGTCACGACATTTGGGAGCGCATTGCCGAGAACGGCACGATTTCCGCCGCCGTCATGGTGATCGCCGCCATCGCCGCAGTCATCTGTGCCAACACCGATGCCTACGAGGCCATTCATCACTTTTTGGAGACCCCGCTGTATGTGGGTCTGGGCAACCTTACGGCCGGTCTTACCGTTGAGCTTTTCGTCAACGACTTCCTTATGGCGATCTTCTTTTTGCTGGTGGGCATCGAGCTCAAGTACGAGATGACGGTCGGCGAGCTCAAGAACCCGCGTCAGGCCATGCTTCCCATGCTGGCGGCCGTGGGCGGCGTCGTCGTTCCCGCCTGCATCTACCTGATCTTTAACCATGCCGGCGCCCGCAACGGCTGGGCTATCCCCATGGCAACCGATATTGCCTTTGCGCTGGGCGTGCTGTCGCTTTTGGGCAACCGCGTGCCCAACGGCGTGCGCGTGTTCTTCTCGACGCTCGCCATCGCCGACGACCTCATCTCCATCGCCGCCATCGCCATTTTCTACGGTCAGAGCCCCAATCCGATTTGGTTGGGCGCCGCCGCGCTCGTGACCTGCGCGCTCGTGTGGCTCAACAAGACGCAGCATTACCGCCTTGCCCCGTACTCGGTGCTGGGCCTGCTGTTGTGGTTCTGCATGTTCAAGAGCGGCGTACATGCCACGCTTGCTGGCGTCATCTTGGCCTTTACCATCCCGGCCAAGTGCGGTGTTAAGCTCGACAGCCTTACCGATTGGCTGGGCGAGTGCCTGCCGTTGCTCGATGACCGCTACGACGACGAGGCGCACATCCTGGGCCAGCACGACTTTACCGTCTCGACCACCAAGGTCGAGCGCGTCATGCACCGCGTGACCCCGCCGCTTATCCGCATGGAGCGTCTGATCTCCACGCCGGTCAACTTTGTGATCCTGCCGATCTTTGCGTTCGTAAACGCGCAGGTTCGCCTAGTGGGCGTGGACATGAGCACGCTGCTCACCGACCCGGTGACGCTCGGCGTGTACTTTGGCATGCTGCTGGGCAAGCCGATCGGTATCTTTGGCATGACGTTTGCCCTGGTTAAACTCAAGATTTCCGAGCTGCCGCACAATGTCAACTGGCACATGATTGCCGGCGTGGGCATTCTGGGCGGTATCGGCTTTACCATGTCGATCCTCATTAGCGGCCTTGCCTTCCCGACGGCCCAGTTTGAGGTTCTGGCCGCAAAGGCCGCCATTCTTGCCGGCTCTGTCACCGCGGCCGTGCTGGGCATGATCTACATGAGTGTGATCTGCAAGCACCCCGCGCCCAAGGACGAGTAAAAGCACATATAAGTTTGAAAACGCCGCCTGTGAACACCATCACAGGCGGCGTTTAGTCATTGGGGACGTTCTTAAATGACTAGGTTTATTCCACCGTTCCGTAGACGGCGCCCCAGCCGTGGGCGGCCAAGGCGGAGTTGAGCTGGTCGCAAAGTGACTGGCGATCGTAATAGCCGGGCGGCAGCAGGTTGACGATTTCCATGAGATCGGGCGCCAGGTCCAAGATTTCGGCCTGTACGATCAAATCGAGGCGGTCGATGGCGTGGCGGTCGTAAAACAGTCCGTCGACCAGGCGCTGCAGGTCGCCGAATTCCTCGGCCTGAAACGATCCGTACTCCATAGTGCCTCCTTGGGCGCCCCACGCCGGCATCCGCGGCGATTCGTAATTCATTGCGATGAACTTAATCTATCACGGCTTCATAACGTTGCGGCGGTGGCGGTCTATACTTAGACGAACTGCAACGTACCGCTTCGCGAAAGGTCGCACCCATGCAGACGATCTACCAGAAGATGGAAACCACCGAACTCGATGCCGCCATCGAGGCGCTCAAAGCCGAGGTCGCCGAGGTCAAGGCCAAGGGCCTGGCGCTTGACATGGCCCGCGGCAAGCCGTCGCCCGCCCAGGTGGACATCTCGCGCCCCATGCTCGATATCCTCAATGCCGACGCCGATCTGCACGACGGCAACGTCGATTGTTCCAACTACGGCTGCTTTGAGGGCATTCCCTCGGCACGCAAGCTGGCGGGGGAGTTCCTGGGCTGCCCCGCCGAGCAGACGCTTGTGCTGGGTTCGTCGAGCCTTTTGATCGAGCATGACATCGCCGGCATGTTCTGGCGTTGTGGCTCGTGCGGCAGCGAGCCCTGGGACGCCTACGAGGCCGCGCACGACGGCAAGAAGGTCAAGTTCCTGTGCCCCGTTCCCGGCTACGATCGCCACTTTGGCATCACCGCCGACTTGGGTATCGAGAACGTCCCCGTCGCGATGACCGACAACGGCCCCGACATGGACGAGGTCGAGCGCCTCGTTGCCGCCGACGATTCCATCAAGGGTATCTGGTGCGTGCCCAAGTATTCCAACCCCACGGGCATCACCTTTAGCGAGGACACCGTGCGCCGCCTGGTTGAGATGCCCACGGCCGCGCCCGATTTCCGCATCTTCTGGGACAACGCCTACTGCGTGCACGACCTGTACGACGAGACCGACGAGCTCGCAAACATCTTTGACCTCGCTCGCGCGGCGGGCACCGAGGATCGCGTGGTGGCCTTTGCCTCGACGTCCAAGATCACCTTCCCGGGCGCCGGCATCGGCTTTATCGGTGCGAGCCCCGCGGTTATCGCCGAGTTCTCCAAGCGCCTGAAGGCCGGCCTCATCAGCGCCGACAAGCTCAACCAGCTGCGTCACGTGCGTTTCCTTCCCACCATCGAGGCGGTCAAGGAGCACATGAAAAAGCACGCCGAGTTCCTGCGTCCGCGCTTTGAGGCCGTCGAGCGCAAACTCACCGAGGGCTTGGGCGACACGGGTTGCGCCACCTGGACGCATCCCCGCGGCGGCTACTTTGTGAGCTTCGATGGCCCCGAGGGCTCGGCCCAGAAGGTCGCCGCGCTTTGCGCCGACTTGGGCGTCAAGCTCACACCGGCCGGTGCTACCTGGCCCTATGGCAAGGACCCGCGCGACACCAACATCCGCATCGCGCCGAGCTATCCCACGGTCGAGGACCTGGAGGCTGCGCTCGATGTGCTGGTGCTGGCCGTTAAGCTTGTCGCTGCCGAGCTTGCGCGTGCCGAGCGCGCCTAACGCGTATGGCCCCGCAAGTCCGGCCCAGTACTATCCGCACTTTCGATACGTAAAGGAGCGTATACATGGATTTGGGTATTTCCACCAACCCCACGCCAGAGCTCTACACCATTAAGGTTACCGGCGAGATCGATATCTCTAACGCCGATAGCCTGCGTAATGCCATCGACCTGGCGCTCGAGCAGCCCACTGAGGCCGTTGAGCTCGATTTTGCCCAGGTGAGCTACATCGATTCGACGGGCATTGGCGTGCTTGTGGGCGCCGCGCACCACGCGGTCGACCACGGTAAGCGCTTTAGCTGCACCAATGTGCAGCCTCCGGTGATGCGCGTGGTTCAGCTGTTGGGTGTCGACCAAGAGATTTCGATCACCGCTGCATAATCTTTGTCCCCAAAAGGGCGTGCCGTTTGGCATATGTTTGTGATGCGCTCGGACGTTTTGGCGTCCGGGCGCTATACTTGACCGAATGAATAGACGAGTTCCGGCCGAATGGCGCGGTGCGGGCTCGACTCACATCGAGCCTTGGAGGTATGTGTGTTTGGTATTGGAGAGGGTGAGCTCGCGATCATCGTGGTCTTCGGCTTTTTGCTGTTTGGCCCGGATAAGCTCCCGCAGATGGGCCGCACGATCGGCCGTGCCATCCGTCAGTTCCGCGAGACGCAGGAAAAGATGACGGCCGTTGTTCAGTCCGAGATTATCGATCCGGTAAGCGAGGCCGCGTCGGCCCCGGTCAAGCCCAAGAAGGCCGCTGCGACCGACGACGATTCCGATGCGGACGAGGATGCCGCCGAGAAGGCAGCGCCCGCCAAGAAGGAGACCTTTGCCGAGCGTCGCGCCCGTCTTGCTGCCGAGAAGGCCGCAAGCGAGGGTGCTGCTGAGGGCGAGGGCGCTGCCGAGGAGCCTGCGACCGAGGGCGTCGAGCCCGCAGGTGCCGAGTCCGAGGCCACAGCCGCTGTCGAGCCCGAGCCTGCTGCAGAGCCCGGGCCCGAGCCGGCAGAGCCCACGACGGCTGACCTCTACGCCCGTCGTCCCCGCAAGCGCAAAGCCGTCGTCGACCAGCTCGCTCGCGAGCTCGAGGCCGAGGACGACACCGCTGCCGCCGACGCCTCGAAGGGAGGCGATGAGTAATGCCTATCGGACCTGCGCGCATGCCGCTCTTCGATCACCTGGGAGAGCTCCGTCGCCGTCTGACCATCGTGGTCGTGTCGGTGTTTGCCGCCGCTATCGTGCTGTATTTCGCCACGCCCGTGGTGCTCGACATTCTGGAAGACCCTATCCGCTCCTTTGTTCCGGACGGGAAGTTCTACATCACCACCACGCTCGGCGGCTTTGGCCTGCGCTTCTCGCTTGCCATCAAGATGGCCGTGGTCATGTGCACGCCCATGATCATCTGGCAGATCCTGGCATTTTTCCTGCCGGCGCTGCGCCCCAACGAGCGCAAATGGGTTGTGCCCACGGTGCTCGCCTCGACGGTGCTGTTCTTCCTGGGTGCCATCTTCTGCTACTTCATCATTATCCCGGCGGGCTTTGAGTGGCTCATCGGCGAGACCTCGGCCGTCGCTACGGCGCTGCCCGATCTGGAGAACTACGTCAACATGGAGCTGCTCTTTATGATCGGCTTTGGTGTGGCGTTTGAGCTGCCGCTCATCATCTTCTACCTGTCTGTTTTCCACATCGTGTCCTACGCGGCCTTCCGCAGCGCCTGGCGCTACGTGTACGTAGGCCTGCTCGTGGGTTCGGCTGTGATCACGCCCGACGGCTCGCCCGTTACGCTGGGTCTCATGTATGGCGCCCTGCTCTCGCTCTACGAGATTTCGCTCGCCATCGCTCGCGTGGTCATCACCGCGCGCGAGGGCAAGGAGGGCCTGTTCGTGAGCCGTCTGGACCTGTTCTCGGACGACGAGGACGACGAGGAGTAAATCGGTATGCACGAGGTTGGCATTGTCAACGGCATACTCGATACAGTGATTCGCGCGGCGCGTGGGGCGGGGGCCTCGCGCGCCGTTTTGGTAACGCTTCGTATCGGGGATATGACCGAGGTCGTGCGCGAGGCACTCGACTTTGCGTGGGAGACGTTTCGCGATGAGGACCCGCTCACGCGCGGCTGCGAGCTTGCCGTGGAGGAGGTCCATCCACAAAGCGAGTGCCTGGACTGCGGCGAGGTCTTTGAGCACGACCGTTTCCATTGTCGCTGCCCCCAGTGTGGCGGCGCCAACGTGCGCCTGCTGCACGGCCGCGAGCTCGATATCGCAAGTATCGAAATCGAAACCCCCGACGATTAGCCCGCTAGCCATCTAATGATGGGGTATAAAGGGGCCAAAGTAAGGAGCGCTAAGTATGGCCGAGAAAACGATTGATATCGCGTCGCCGATCCTGTCGCGCAACGAGCGCTTGGCAGATCAGCTGCGTCAGCGATTTAATGAGGCAGGCACCTTCGTGATCAATGTGCTGTCGAGCCCCGGCTCGGGTAAGACCACCACGATTCTGGGCACCAACGAGCGCCTGCGTGACAAGGCCGGCTTACGCTGTGCCGTCATCGAGGGCGATATCGCCTCGGATGTCGACGCCATCACCATGAAGGAAGCCGGCATGCCCGCCATCCAGATCAACACGGGCGGTCTGTGCCACCTCGAGGGCAACATGATCATGGAGGCTGTCGATGCCTTCGACCAGGCTGTGGGTCTGGAGAACATCGACGTCATCTTTATCGAAAACGTGGGTAACCTGGTCTGCCCGGTCGACTTTGACCTGGGCGAGAACCTGTCCATCATGATTCTCTCGGTGCCCGAGGGCGACGACAAGCCCATCAAGTATCCGGGCATCTTCCAGCACGCCGGCGCGCAGCTGCTCAACAAGGTCGACGTGGCCCCGGCTTTCGATTTTGACATGGATAGGTATACTAAGACACTCGATGACCTCAATCCGCAGGCGCCGCGGTTTGCCGTGAGCGCGCGCAAGGGCGAGGGCATGGATGCCTGGTGCGATTGGCTCATCGGGCAGATTGAGCAAGCAAGGGCGTAAGTCGGCCGCCATACAGGTGGGCGTAGCCGCAGAGACATGAGATAGGAGCCTCTTTTGAAGCTCATCATCGCCGAGAAAAACGACGCCGCGCGTCAGATCGCCGAGCGGCTGTCCACGGGTAAGCCCAAAAAGGACAAGGTGTACAACACCGCCATCTACCGTTTTGAGTGGAAGGGCGAGGAGTGCGTGACCATCGGCCTTGCCGGTCACATCCTGGCGCCCGATTTTTGCGACAGCGTGCTGTTCGATAAAAAGCTGGGTTGGTATTCGGTGACCGAGGACGGTGAGATGTTGCCGGCCGATATGCCCGATGGCCTGGCCCGTCCGCCGTACGACACCAAGCGCAAGCCGTTCCTTGCCGATGGCATTTCCATCAAGGGCTGGAAGCTCGAGAGCCTGCCTTACCTCACCTGGGCGCCCGTCATTAAGCTACCGGCCGAAAGGGAACTCATTCGTTCGCTCAAGAACCTTGCTAAAAAGTCCGACAGCGTCATCATCGCCACGGACTTCGACCGCGAGGGCGAACTGATCGGCTCGGACGCTCTCAACAAGGTGCGTGAGGTTGCGCCCGACTTGCCGGTCGCCCGTGCCCAGTATTCTTCGTTTACCAAGGCCGAGATCACGCACGCCTTCGATAATCTCGTTTCGCTCGACCAGAACCTGGCCGACGCCGGCGAGAGCCGTCAGCACATCGACCTTATCTGGGGCGCGGTGCTCACGCGCTATCTGACGCTCGCCAAGTTTGGCGGCTTTGGCAACGTGCGTTCCGCCGGTCGCGTGCAGACGCCGACGCTTGCCCTGGTGGTCGAGCGCGAGCGCGAGCGTATGGCGTTTGTGCCCGAGGACTATTGGCAGATTCGCGGTATGGGTGCCGCGCAGGGTGCCGCCGAGGACGACCGCTTTAAGATCGCGCACAAGACAGCGCGCTTTACCGACAAGGATGCTGCCGAGACGGCGTATGGTCACGTCGACGGCGTCAAGACGGCGACCGTTGCCGCGGTGACCAAGCGCTCGCGTAAGCAGCAGCCTCCCACGCCGTTTGCGACGACCTCGCTGCAGGCTGCCGCTGCGGCCGAGGGCATCTCGCCTGCGCGTACGATGCGA
>URZJ01000023.1 GCA_900552395.1 uncultured Collinsella sp.
GCTCGATACTGCCCAGGCCGCCGAGGCCATCTCGGAGTTCGATGACGACGAGCTTATGACCGAGATGCTCGAGGGCCTGTCCGATACGGACGCATCGTCGATGCTGGCCATGATGGACCCGGACGATGCAGCCGACCTGATCGACGAGCTCGATTACGAGAAGGCCGAGAAGCTCCTGCGCCTGATGGGCGTCAAGGAGGAGAAGGCGATTCGTAACCTGCTGGGGTATGAGGACAACACCGCCGGCCGCATCATGACCTCGGAGTTTGTTTCCCTGCCCGCCACGGCAACGGTCGGTGACGCCATCGAGGCGATTCGCGAGCTCGACGAGGACTTCGAGAGCGTCTACTACGTCTATACCGAGGATCCGAGCGGCATGCTGACCGGCGTGCTTTCGCTGCGCACGCTGATCGTAGCCGACCGCGACGCCACGTTGGGTCAGCTGGCCTATCGCGACCTGGTCTATGTGTCGCCCGACGAGGACCAGGAAGACGTAACGGACGAGATGACCAAGTATGACCTGGTCGCTATCCCCGTCTGTGACGAGAACCGCCACATCTTGGGTATCGTGACCTTCGACGACGCCATGGACGTTATCGCCGAGGAGCATCAGGAGGACCTGCAGATCGCCGGTGTCGGCTCGGGCGATAGCGCGTCCGACGACTCGACGAATGTGCTCAGCTGGTTCGTGCATCGCCAATACTGGGTTGTTGTATGGGGCATCGCGTCGTGCATCATGGCGACCGTGCTGGGAACGGCGCTCGGCTCCGCGCATCTGGTGGTGTTTCCCATGTGCGCCATGCCGCTCGTGCTGCTGGCGGCCTCGCGCATGGTGTCGTTCGTCAAGAACTACTTCCTGGAATACGACGTCCACGACGACGAGCCTAAGCCCTACCTGGGATTCTTCTTCCAGAGCACCGGTATGGGCCTGATCCTGTCGCTCGTGACCTATCTGTGCGCGCAATTGGTGCGTACCGCCGCGTTCCCCGATGCGTCCATGTTTGAGGAACAACTCTTTACCGGGTGTTTTAATATCGCTGCCATCATTTGCCTGGTTGGCAACATGAGTGCCGTGATCTACCTGATGGTGCTGTTCTGGCGTGACGAGCATGACCTCAACACGTCGGGCACCGCCATGAACGTCATTGCCGTCATGATCTCGTGTGTGGCGTATTGCATCGCCGCGGTGCTGCTCGCCATGTCAGTCATGGGTTAGGTGGTCGCGTGCAAAATACCAAGCAAAAGTCGGGCACCAAGCAAAAGCTGACCATCGCGGCCATCTTTGGCGCTATGGGCCCCGGTCTGCTGGCGGCGCTTTCGGGCAATGACGCCGGCGGCATTGCAACGTATTCCAGCGCGGGCGCCAGCTATTGCTACAAGATGCTCTGGATGCTTCCCGTCATGACTGTGCTGCTCATCGTGACGCAGGAGACCGCGGCGCGCTGCGGCTGCGTCACGGGCAAGGGCCTGGCATCGCTCATTCGCGAGCGCTTTGGCGTGCGCAAGAGCGTGTTGGCCATGGCGGCGCTGTTGATCGCCAACACGGCTGTGACCATTTCGGAGTTTGCGGGCATCGCCAGCGGCCTTGCTCTCTTTGGCGTGCCGGCGAGCATCTCGGTGCCGTTGGTGGCGCTGCTGGTGTGGATGCTTACCATGTCGGGTAGTTTCCAGCGCATCGAGAAGATTCTGCTGCTGGTGAGCTGCGTGTTCGTGACCTATATCGTCGCCGCGTTTATGGCTGGCCCCAACTGGGGTGAGGTCGCGGTCGACCTGGTCGTGCCCAACATTCAAAATGACCCCAGCTACGTGTCGCTCGTGGTCGCAACGATCGGTACCACCATCGCGCCGTGGATGATTTTCTTGGCGCAGAACAACGTGGTCGATAAGAACGCGGGCGAGGACGACATCGTGCTGCAGCGTATTGATACCGTGAGCGGCTCGCTTGCCGCCGATGTTATTGCCGGCTTTATTATCATCACGACCGGTACGGTGTTGTTCCCGGCGGGTATTCAGATTAGCGATGCCGCCGATGCTGCCCGCGCGCTGGAGCCTATTGCGGGTCAGTGGTCCACGGTACTGTTTGCCTCGGGCTTGGTCGCGGCGAGCTTCTTGGCCGCCTGCGTGCTGCCGGGCGTTACGTCGAGCGCTATCTGCGAGGCATTTGGTTGGGAGCGCGGTGCCGACCGCAGCTGGGACGAGGCCCCGGTCTATCGCGGCATCATTACGGCCATCATCGGTATCTCTGCCGTGCTGGTGCTTATGCCCGGCGTCGATCTGTTCCAGATTATGATGACCTCGCAGGTCATCAATGGCGTGCTGCTGCCCGTGGTTCTGGTGTTCCAGGTAGTTATTGCCGCTGACCGTCACATTATGGGCACTAACCGCAACGGCCGCGTGTGGAATGTGCTCACTTGGGCGACTATCGGTGTGATTACGGTGCTGACGGTCGTCATGTTTGTTCTGCAGGCGATGGGTTACAGCGCTTAGCGCCTCTTTTGGGTTTCGAGCGGCCGCTGCCATGGGCCGCGGCCTCTTTTTTGCCCGCTATAGGGGGTTAGTTATATGGCAGTGGACAAAAAATGCCAAATATGAGTACTGTTGCTAAGTGAATAGCATTTACATCCAAGAAGATAATGGACATAGCCGATAGTATGTTCATTAAAATTGGCTCCAATATGTCTTAAACCAGTCAGGTTGGCTGCTTTAGGGGGTTGTAGGGGTCGCTCGGACGTCATTTTGGGTGGTTTTGCCTGCTACTAAAATGGTAACAGTACTCATATTTGCCACTTTTTGTCCACGACCTCTTGGAGTCGGCTCGAAAAGAGTGATTTTGGGTTGTTTGCTGCGGATGTGGGGCTTGGAAACAACGCTCGGGGTGGCGAGGCGCCCAGAATTCGGTCGCAAGGAGGGCGTTCCTCGGCTGTGTCAGGAGTGTCCTTGGGTGCCGGCGCATAAGGAACGTCCCTAACTGTCGGAGGGGGTGCCTGCCGTGGCGGGCACCCCTCCGGATGTGGGAAGTTTGCGCTGCAGGTTACTTGTCGGTGCCCAGCTTGTGCGGCTTGAGAGCGAGCGCATTGACGAGCGCGTCGGTGGCAGACTTGACGGCCGCCGGCTGCGGATCGTTGACGTGATCCTCGGGATGCACGGGCAGGTCCTTCTTGACTGCATCGTGGATCAAGTAGAGGTACTCAGTCACGCCAGTGGTCGACAGGTGCGTGCCATCGCCATCGAACAGGTCGTTGCGATTGGCACTGTATCCGTACCAGTCGATAACGCGCACGTTCTTGTAGCGCGTAGCAGCGTTGGCGATGGCCTGGTTGGTAGAGCCAACCCACGGCTGCGGGCTGCGCGTGTTCACAAACACCACAATACGCTTATCTCCTGCATCGGTCATGATGGCGTCGATCTGGTCGTCGGTTACCAAGCCGTTGGTGCCCAGTGCAAAGACCACGATCTTGCCGGCAAGGTTCTGTTGGAGATAGCCCTCAAATGTCGCGCGGCCCGCATCGAACTGGCGGCCCTTTTCGGCATCGATGTGACTGTGGGGGAACACGCCGTCGAAGGAATCGACGGCGCGCAGCGACACGGAGTCACCGATCATCAACAGGTCGTAGGAGCCATCGGGGAAGCCGTCGTTGTCCTTGTCGGTGTCGTCGGCTGCCTGTTGGTCCGTTGGCGCGGTGTTTTTGGCTTCCTTGTTGAGGACTTCGGCGCCCTCACCGCTCAGTGCGGAGGTCTCCGGCACAAAGATCAGGCCGCCCAGCGCGATAACAAGCACGATGCCGCAAGTGGCGCACACGGGAATATGCGCGCGCACCCAGTTGGCGGGCGTGGTGGTGCCGTCGCGGAACTCGGATACGGTGCGCCCAAAGGCGCCCTTTCTAAACGGCGTCTCGATAAAGCGATATGAGCATTCGGCTACGGCGACCACCAACAACACCTGCAAAATGTACTGCCACCACGGCGTATCGTTGATGTTGGCGACCGGGTTCATGAGCAACAGTAGCGGATAGTGCCACAGGTAGATGCTGTACGAGCGCTTGCCAACCCACACGAGCGGCTCGGCGGACAGTGCGCGGGCAACCATTCCCTGGGGCTGCACGCAGGCCGCGATGACCATGAGCGTGAGGATGGAGCATAACAGCGTGCCGCCGCGATACTGGAACGCGGTGTAGCCGTTGGTGAGCGCGACCATGGCGGCAAGGCCAACCAGACCCACGACGCCCAACACATCGATGGATGCAGGTGAGGACCAAAAACGCACGAGCGTACTCGGCTGAGTCGGGACGGTCTCGGCTGCGCCGTCGGTCGTAGCGTCATGCTTGCTTTCGGCGTTCTTGCCGTGCTTGGCGGCGCCAGCCAGGCGATTGAGCCCCAAACGATGAGCGAGACGCACCGGTGCCAGGTCGCAATCGGGGATAAAGGCCATCCAGGCGCCCAGCAGCAGCGAGAACACGCGGGTGTCGGTGCCGTAGTACACGCGGCTGGGGTCGGCGGCGGGGTTATAGAGCACCATCATGGCGATGGCGGAGACAGCAGCCAGGCCCAGAACCATGCGGCGCGTGTTGGGCTTGCTCATGTGCATGGATACCATAGCGAGCAGCAGCGGGGGCCAAACCAGGTAGAACTGTTCCTCGATGGCGAGCGACCAAAAGTGCGTAAGCGGCGAGGGCGTTGAAGTACGAGACGTCCTGCATAATCTGCCACCAGTTGTTAAAGAACAGCAGCGACGGCAGAATGTCGGGACGCATCTTGGTGAGCATCACGTGGTTAAAGATGGTGCACAGCGCGCAGGTCACGAACACTACCGTTACCACGGCGGGGACCAGGCGACGGATGCGGCGAATCCAGAAGCTCTTAAGGTCGATGCGACCGGTCTTAGCGACTTCGTTGAGCAGCAAGCGCGTGATCAGATAGCCCGAAAGCACAAAGAAGATCGTGACGCCAAGCAGGCCGCCCTGAGCCCACGTGAGGTTGAGGTGATAGAGCACCACCGCGACGACGGCAAGCGTGCGCAGGCCGTCAAGGGCAGGGATGTAGCGGGACTTGGGGCGAGCAGGCGTCTGCTCCGCGGCGGGAGTGTTGGCGCGGCCCGCGTTGTTGGCAGAAGCGCGATGGGGGCTCGCGGTGCGTCGCGGCTCGTTGGCACGGCGCTCGCCCTTCACGCGTTCGTGCGGCGCCGGCTCGTTGCCCGTGCGGCGTCGACCGCGCGAGCCCGATTGCGAGAATTGTTCCATAAAACATCATCCAATGACGAGAATAATCAGCACGTATTCATTGTAGCTGCCTACCCCTGTGAATGCTTGCTGCTGGCGCAAGCTCAAGCGCGCGTCCACATCAAAGTGGACTAAAGTTATAGGGGGTGCGAGAGTGCACAATCGTTGGTCGACGGTGGGCGCAAAGCCTGAAGACGAGGAGGTTTCCATGGCGGATCACAGCATCGTTGCGGTGTTCGGCAGCATGAACATGGACCTTTCGGTGGCGTGCGAGCGCATGCCGCGCGCGGGCGAGACCGTCGGTGGCAGCGGTTTTATCACCAACGCCGGCGGTAAGGGAGCCAATCAGGCCGTTGCCGCTGCGCGCATGGGTGCGCGCACGTGCATGATTGGCGCTGTTGGGCGCGATACCTTTGGCGATGCGCTTGTGACAGGGCTCCAGGATGCCGGCGTGGGCGTTGAGTTTGTGGCGCGTCGCGATGACGTGGAGACCGGTACCGCGACTATCATTCGCTGTGAGAGCGACAACCGCATCGTGCTGTCGCCGGGCGCCAACCATGCGCTTGCGGGCGAGGACGTTGCCCGCGCACTGAGGCGCTTGGTGGCCGACGAGCTCGACGGCGATGCCAGCGAGATTGCCCCGGCTGCTGGCGGCGTCTTTATCGCCCAGGGCGAATGTGACCTTGCGGCGACGGCCGGGGCGCTTGCTTGCGCTCACGAGCTGGGGTTCTATACGATCTTTAATCCGGCGCCCGCCTGCGACCTGCCGGCAGGAGCGTGGCCAGCGGTCGACCTGGTCTGCCCCAACGAGACCGAGTGCCAGGTGCTGACGGGCATTCTGCCCACGGATGATGCGAGTTGCGTCGCCGCGCTCAATGCGCTGCTCGACAAGGGCGCCGGGGCTGCGGTCATCACGTTGGGCGGCGCCGGCTCGGTTACGCTCGGCGATGGCGGTGAGCCGCTGCGCATGCCGGCGCTTTCGAGCGCGGTGGTCGATACGACGGCCGCGGGCGATACGTTTATCGGCGCGTTGGCGGCGGCTCGTCTGGAGGGCCTGCCGCTCTTTGAGTGCATGGCGGCGGGTGCTCGCGCCTCGGCGGTGACGGTGTCGCGCCTGGGCGCTCAGCAATCAATTCCCACGCGTACGGAAGTCGAGCACAAGTTTGGGTCGGACGATTTAGTACAAGGCGGAGAAGCGGAGTAGAACAATGGCAACCAAGAAGCTGATCCTTGATCTGGATATGGGTGTGGACGATGCGATGGCGCTCGCCTATGCCATCGCAAGCCCCGAGGTGGAGCTCGTCGGCATCACCACGTGCTTTGGCAACGTGCGCGTCGAGCAGTCGGCGCACAACTGCTTGGCGGTGCTCGACCTGTTGGGTCGTCCCGAGGTGCCGGTGTACCTGGGCGCCGATCGTCCCATGAAGGCGACCGAACCCTACACGCCGCCGGCGTCCACCACGCTTATCCACGGCAAGAACGGTATTGGCGGCGCAAGCGTGCCCGCTTCGCCGTACGAGCCGGTGGGCGCGACGTCGGCCGATGGCAATGCGGCGGTCGATTACCTGATTGATGCCGCGCGTACCTATGGCCCCGATTTGATCTACGTGGCGACCGGCCCGCTCTCCAATCTGTCGCTCGCCCTGGAGCGTGATGCGGCGGCGATGATGTCTATCGGTCGCGTGGTCGTGATGGGCGGTGCGCTTACCGTGCCCGGCAACGTGAGCGCGGGCGCCGAGGCCAACATGGCGGGCGACCCCGAGGCTGCCGACGCCGTGTTGCGCTCGGGCCGCAAGCTCACCATGGTGGGCTTGGATGTGACGCACCGCGTGGTGCTCACACGTCGCGACGTTGCCGGCTGGACGGGCTCGGGCACTATGGCTGGCTGCGCGTTTGCGAGCATGGTCGAGCACTATATCGGTTCGTACGAAATGAACGCGCCCTACCTGGGCGGCTGCGCGCTGCACGATCCGCTGGCGGTTGCCGTGGCGATTGATCCCACGCTCGTGGGTGCGCTCGGCTGCAATCTTCGTGTCGACCTGCTGGGCGAGTACCGCGGCCGCACTATCTGTGATGAGCACCGTCTGTCCGATCCGGATAAGAGCGCGCTCGTGGCGCTCACCGTGGACGCCCCACGTTTCCTCGCGGAGTTTAAGGCACGCATGGCTCGCATCCTTGGCTAAACGGTTTCTGTGCCCCGATCCAGATTAGCTACCGAGTAAATACGCCCGTTGGGGGAATAGTCGCGTCGCTTCGCTTGACAACAGGCTAAACTAGCTATTAAACATTTACTATTCTGTTTAGATTGAATTTGCGGTCGTTTAGTTGTCGAGTCACGGGGCGGTCAGGCCACGATGCTCCGCCACGACCGTTGCTAGGGGGAACAATGGCCAAAGCAAGTGTTCGCGAAATCAGCCGCATCACCGGTTTTTCGCCTGCGACCGTGTCCAACGCGCTCAACCGCAAGCGCAGCGTGAGCGAGGAGACCGCCAAAGTCATCCTGGAGTGCGCGCAGTCGCTCGGCTATCAGCAGTCGACGCAGCTCGAGAGCATCCAGTTTGTGCTCGCGCGCAAGACGGGCGCCATCCTGGACGAGAGCACCTTCCATCCCGCGGTTATTGAGGGCGTGGAGCGCCAGGCGCGTCGCCACGGCATGAGCACGAGCTTTGTCTCGCTCGACTTTAGCGACCTGGACGCCGTGCGTCCGCAGGCCGAGGGCCTGATCGCCGACCCGTCTGCCGCCATCGTGCTGATGGGTACCGAGCTGGGTGAGGAAGATTACGCCCTGTTCGCCAACGCTGCCGCCCACCTGATCGTGCTCGACGGCTGGAGCGACCGCCAGTACTTTGATGCCGTAGTCATTGCCAATACCGATTCGGTGCTGCGCGCCGTGGACTACCTTATCGAGAAGGGTCACAGGCAAATCGGCTATCTGGCAGGCGATCTTCGTATCCGCAACTTTAAGGATCGCGAGCGCGGCTATCGCCAAGCGCTTGAGGATGCGGACCTCGAGGCCAATCCGGCATGGCACGTCACGCTGGGCACCACGCTCGAAGGTGCCTATCGCGATATGGGTGCATGGCTCGACAGCGTCTCACGCGACGACCTGCCGACGGCTTTCTTTGCCGAGAACGACGTGCTCGCCGTGGGTGCCATGCGCGCGTTCAACGAGCACGGCATTCGCGTGCCCGAGGATGTCTCGATCATCGGCTTTGACGACCTATCTCTGGGCGCTTTTTCCAACCCGCCGCTCACCACGGTGCATGTTCCCAAGCACGAGGTGGGTGAGATCGCGGTGCGCCGCCTGGTGGGCAACATCCGCAATCCCAAGAGCTACACCTGCAAAACGGCTGTGTCGACCTATTTTGTCGAGCGCCAGAGCGTGCGCGAAATCTAGGCGGAGACGGCATCGCCTGCAGCGTGCCAAAGCTCGCTAGGGCAGTAAACATAGCGCTATTCAAAAGAGGGTCCTTCGGGGCCCTCTTTTTGTTGCCCTTGTATGTTCAGATTGTTTACATACCGTTTAGGCTGATTTCTCTACCGTTTACGAGACTTTCGCGCTAAACTTTTAAACAAAAGAGTAAAACATTTAGTAAACAGAACAAAACGAAACATGCGTCTGTTTACTGAACATGTGACTAGGGGAGGACGTACATGGACAAGATCAAGCTCGGCTTTGTGCCCACGCGCCGCAGTATCTTTAGCGCGCCGGACGCGATCAAGTATCGCGGTCTGACGGCTGATCGCCTGCGCGAGATCGGCGTCGAGATTGTGGATATCGACGACATCAACGACGAGGGCCTGCTGTTCGACGACAGCCATATCGCGCCTATCGTCGAGAAGTTCCGCGCCGAGGGCGTCGACGGCATCATGCTCTGCCACGCCAACTTTGGTACCGAGTATGTCTGCGCCCGCCTTGCCCGCGAGCTCGGTTTGCCCGTGCTGCTGTGGGGGCCGCGCGACGAGCGCCCCGAGCCCGACGGCACCCGTCTGCGTGATAGCCAGTGCGGTCTGTTCGCCACCGGCAAGGTCCTGCGCCGCTTCCAGGTTCCCTTCACCTACATGACCAACTGCCGTCTGACCGATCCCGAGTTCGAGCGCGGCGTCTGGGACTTTTTGGCCGTGTGCAACGTGGTCAAGACCTTCAAGCACACCCGCATCCTGCAGATGGCCACCCGTCCGTTCGATTTCTGGTCGACCATGTGCAACGAGGGCGAGCTGCTCGAGAAGTTCAACATCCAGCTTTCGCCCATCCCCATGACCGAGCTTGTCCAGGCCGTGCGCGACGCCCAGGCTGACGAGCAGGCCATGGCAGCCATGCTCGCCCACATTGGTGACAGCTTTGAGATCTGCATCCCCGAGGACAAGGTTCCTGCGGTCGCAGGACTCGCCATTGCCATGAAGCGCTTGGTCGAGAAGTACGGCTGCAACGCCGGTGCCATCCAGTGCTGGAACGCCCTGCAGGACGAGTTGGGCATTATGCCCTGCGCCGCCAACGCAATCCTCAACGAGATGGGCATCCCCATCGTCTGCGAGACCGACATCCATGGCGCCATCACCGCGCTGATGGTCGAGGCCGCCGACCTGGGCCGTCACCGCGGCATGTTCGCCGACTGGACCGTGCGTCATCCCGATAACGAGAACGGCGAGCTGCTGCAGCACTGCGGCCCCTGGCCCTGCAGCTGCGCGGCCGTCAAGCCCAAGCTCACTTACCCGCTGGCTTTCGATCACCCCGGCGCGCTGACGGCCGAGGCCAAGCACGGCGACCTCACCCTTGCCCGCTTTGACGGCGACAACGGCGAGTACTCGCTGCTGCTGGGCAACGCCCGCGGCATCGACGGCCCGGCCGGCATGGGCACCTACCTGTGGGTCGAGGTCGACAACCTCAAGCGCCTCGAGGCCAAGATCGTCGAGGGTCCCTACATCCACCACTGCGTCGCCATTCACGCCAACGTGGTGCCGGTGCTCTACGAGGCGTGCAAGTACATCGGCATTGTCCCCGACCTGTACGACCCCATCGAAGAAGACGTCAAAGCTTACCTGCGAGGAGAGTAGAAATGGGAACTATCGAAGAGCTTGAATCCCTGCGTTGGGACCTTCGCCGCGATTGCGTCGATATCATCATGGCTGGCGCCGGCGGGCACATCGGCGGCGACATGTCGGTCATCGATGCGCTGATGACCCTCTACGCCAACCACCTCAACATTTCGCCCGAGACCGTCGACGATCCCAACCGCGATCGCTTCGTGCTCTCCAAGGGCCACGCCATGGAGGCCTACTACGCGGTGCTCTGCCACGAGGGCTATCTGGACCTCGACGACGTCAAGGCCCGCTTCTCTAAGTTCGGCAGCCCCTACATCGGCCACCCCAACAACAAGCTCAAGGGCATCGAGATGAACTCGGGCTCGCTGGGTCATGGCTTGCCCGTGGCTGTGGGCATGGCGCTTGCCGGCAAGATGGATGGCCGCGACTACCGCGTCTACACCATCATGGGCGACGGCGAGCTTGCAGAGGGCTCGGTCTGGGAGGGCGCCATGAGCGGCGGCAACTACCAGCTCGATAACCTGTGCGCGCTCGTGGACCGCAACCGCCTGCAGATCAGCGGCAGCACCGAGGACGTCATGAAGCAGGATTCGCAGGAGGAGCGCTGGGCCGCCTTCGGTTGGAACGTGCTGTCCATTCCGGGCAACGACGTCCAGGCCATCGACGCCGCGCTGACGCTGGCCGCCGAGACCAAGGGTAAGCCCACGGTCATCATCCTCAACACAGTGAAGGGCTATGGCTCGCCCGTTATGGAGGACAAGGCCGCCTGGCATCATCACCTGCCCAACGACGAGGAATATGCCCAGATCATCGCCGATTTCGCTGCCCATAAGGAGGCCATCAATGGCTAACAAGATCGCCAACCGCAAGGTTATCTGCGACACGCTGCTCGAGGCCGCCGCAACCGACAAGGACATCGTCGTCCTGTGCTCCGACTCCCGCGGCTCCGCGTCGCTCACGCCGTTCTTCGATCAGTATCCCCAGCAGTCCGTCGAGGTCGGCATCGCCGAGCAGGACCTGGTGAGCATCGCCGCCGGTATGGCCTCGTGCGGCAAGAAGGCCTGGGCCGCCTCGCCGGCGTCCTTTGTGACCACGCGCTCGTATGAGCAGTGCAAGGTCGACGTTTCGTACTCCAACACCAACGTCAAGCTCATCGGCATCTCGGGCGGCGTGTCCTATGGCGCCTTGGGCATGAGCCATCACTCCGCACAGGATATCGCCGCCATGAGCGCGATTCCCAACATGCGCGTGTATCTGCCGAGCGATCGCTTCCAGACCGCCGAGCTCGTGCGTGCCCTGGTCGCCGACAACAAGCCGGCCTACATCCGTGTGGGCCGCAACCCGGTGGAAGACGTGTACACCGAGGACGAGTGCCCGTTCCAGATGGACCGCGCCACCTGGGTGCGTCGCGGCACCGATGTGACGATCGTCGCCGCCGGCGAGATGGTCCGCCATGCCGTGGACGCCGCCGATCTGCTGGTCGAGCAGGGCATCTCGGCGACGGTGCTCGATATGTGCTGCGTCAAGCCGCTCGATGCCGAGGCCGTGATCGAGGCCGCCGGTGCCACGCGCGCCGTCGTGACCGTCGAGGAGCACAGCCCCTTCGGTGGCCTGGGTTCCATGGTCGCGCAGGTCGTGGGCGAGCACTGCCCGCGTCCGGTCAAGTGCCTCTCCCTGCCCGATGCGCCGGTCATCACCGGCACGAGCCCCGAGGTCTTCGCGCACTACGGCCTGACGGGTGCCGGAATCGCGCAGACCGTCGCCGAGTTCTTGCCCGCAGAGTAACTGGAATGTGACAAAGGGACCGCCCCTTTGTCACATTCGTTTTGAAAGGGGTGGCCATGGGCCGCTACATCATCGGAATCGATCAATCCACGCAGGGCACCAAGGCGCTGCTGGTGGACGAGGGCGGCCATTTGATTCATCGTGCCGATCGCTCGCATCGCCAGATTGTCAACGAGGCCGGCTGGGTGAGCCATGATCCAGCCGAGATCGCCGCCAACGTGCTGGCCGTGGCGCGCGCCGTGGTGGAGGAGACCGGGGTCGATCCGGCCGACGTCGCCGGCATCGGCATCTCCAACCAGCGCGAGACTACCGTTGCCTGGAACCGCACGACGGGCGAGCCGCTGTGCGACGCCGTGGTGTGGCAGTGCGCCCGCGCCCGCGAGCTGTGCGACGAGCTGGCCGCGCGCGAGGGCGTGGCCGAGCTGGTGCGCGACACGACGGGTCTAGTGCTCTCGCCCTACTACCCGGCGGGCAAGATGGCCTGGATCCTCGCGAACGTTCCCACGGCTGCCGAGGCCGCTGCAGCGGGCGAGCTGTGCCTGGGCACCATCGATGCCTGGGTGGTCTGGACGCTCACGGGCGGCGCGGAGTTCCGCTGCGACTGGTCCAACGCCAGCCGCACGCAACTCTTTGACCTGCGCCGTGGCTGCTGGAGCGAGCCGGTGTGCGAGGCCTTTGGCGTTGACGTGGCCTGCCTGCCGCAGGTGACCGATTCCGATGGCCTGTTCGGCATGACGGACCTGGGCGGCTTTTTGCCGGCACCCGTGCCCATTCACGGCGTGCTCGGCGACAGCCATGCCGCCTTGTTTGCGCAGGGCTGCCATAGCCGCGGCATGGCCAAGGCGACCTATGGCACCGGCAGCTCGGTCATGATGAACGTCGGCGACGAGTTCGTCGCCAGCTCGCACGGGCTTTCGAGCTCGCTCGCATGGCGCATGGACGGCGTGACCGAGTACGTGCTCGAGGGCAACGTGAGCTACGCCGGCGCCGTCAAGACGTGGCTGCGCGACGATCTTGAGCTCATCAATAACCCCGAGGAAGTCACCGACCTGTGCTACGCCGCCAATCCGGCAAGCCGTGTCTACTTTGTGCCGGCGTTCACTGGCCTGGGCGCGCCGCACTGGGCGAGCGATGCCGAGGGCTGCATCTTTGGCATGACGCGCACCACGGGCCGTGCGGAGTTCGTAAAGGCCGCTGACGAGTCGATCGCCTATCAGATCTTCGACGTGATTGATGCGATGGTCGAGGATTCGGGCGCGGCGTTGGCCGAGCTTCGTGTTGACGGCGGTCCCACGCGCGACGCGTACCTGATGCAGTTTGAGAGCGACTTGGTTGGCTCGCCCATTCGCATCGCGAGCAACGACGAGATGAGCGGTCTGGGCGCGGCCTGGGCCTGCGGCATTGCGCTGGGCATGTACACGCGCGACGTCGTCGACGTCTACGGCGCCCGCGGCATCGTGGAGTCCACCATGTCCGCCGACGAGCGCGCCAAAAAGATCGCCGGCTGGCGCCATGCCGTGAAATCTACAATCGCGTACACCGCCTAGCATGATTATTCTGAGACGGGGATTAAAAACTCATTGATCCCCGTCCCGGGCAGCTCATTTGGGACGGGGCTTTTTTGACTGGTATGATTGGTGCGATCATTCGAACCAGCTAAAAGAGCCCCGTCCCAAATTGACTACCGAGAGGATCTGCCATGGAGCGCATCGCGAGTTTTTCCGTTGACCATCTGCTGCTCGAGCCCGGCGTGTATGTGAGCCGCATCGACCGCGATCCGGCGACCGGCGCCGCCGTCACCACCTTTGACCTGCGCCTGACCACGCCCAACAAGGAGCCAGTTATGAACACGGCGGAGTGCCACACCATCGAGCATCTGGGTGCCACGTTCCTCCGCAATCATGCCGAGTGGTCGAGCCGCATTGTCTACTTTGGCCCCATGGGCTGCCGCACGGGCTTTTACCTGGTTGTCTTTGGTGAGCTGACGAGCGAGGAGATCTTGCCGCTCGTGCGCGAGCTGTTCGAGTTTGTTGCTGGTTTTGAGGGCGATATCCCCGGCGCCGCTCCCGAGGAGTGCGGTAACTATCTGGACCAGAACCTCCCCATGGCAAACTGGCTCGCGCGCCGTTATCTCGACCGCGACCTGGCCAATATCGACGAGAAGCACCTGCACTATCAGCAGGCATAAGGATGCTGGCAGGAATAGCGTTTGCGCCAGAAGCGCTCCCACTCTTGTGGGGGCGCTTTTTCATATCGAGCACTCAAAACAGAACGAGATTGTTCTAGAATGTTCGTACTGTCACATAAACGAACAGGAGTGAACATGCATATCTACTCTGTCAACGATCCCGAGTTCAAATCCTATGGCAACGTTTGGGATAACGTTCCGTCCGAGCTCACGTCGCCCGTGCTCGAGGCGCTCTCTGCCACGCCCATCCCCGAGGGCAGCAAGTACGTGGCAAGCGCGTCGGAGCTCGAGGGCGTCAAGGGTGCCGGCAAACTGGGCTTTCTCATGTTTGGCGGCCGCCCCTTCCAGCTCGGCTGGTGCAACGGCCACAACACGCAGCTCAACTGCCTGGAGTATCACCGCGCCAGCGAGTTTAACCTGGGCGCCCGCGACTTTATCCTGCTCGTGGCGCATCGCTGGGAGATCGAGGACGGCAAGCTCGACACCGCGTGCGTCAAGGCGTTCCGCGTGCCGGCGGGTACGGTCGTCGAAGTCTTCAACACCACGCTCCACTACACGCCCTGCATGGTCGACGACGGCGGCTTCCAGGTGATGGTGGCGCTGCCGGCGGGCACCAATGGCCCGCGCCCCGAGGCTGCGGCCGACATGCTCGCGGCCGGTGACAGCTACTGCTACTGGAAGGCCGACAAGTGGGTTCTCTGCCACGCAGATAGTCCCAAGGCTGCCGAGGGCGGCTACGTGGGCCTCGTCGGCAAGAACCTCGACATCGCCTGTGACTAGCATCTTCCGTCTCGATTTGTAACATCTAGCGGGCTAAATAGTCTCTACC
>URZJ01000024.1 GCA_900552395.1 uncultured Collinsella sp.
AAGGGCAAGATGGGGTGCCTGGGAAAGCTAGGCGTCAAGGAAACGCGCGTCGTGGGCGTGCTTCTCGATATATTCGCGGCGATAGCCGACCTCGGAACCCATCAGCTCGCGCACGGCGCGGTCCGCCACCACGGCGTCCTCGATCGACACACGCTGCAGAATGCGGGTCTTGGGGTCCATCGTCGTCGAGGCAAGCTGCTTGGGGTCCATCTCGCCCAGGCCCTTGTAGCGCTGGACGGTGTAGCCCTTGCGCTTCTTGGTGATCTTGCCGTCCTTGGCCTTGCCGTCCTCGTCGTTGTCGTCGGGGTTCAGGCCCAGACTCTGGATGGTGTCGCGCAGGATCTCGTCTTCGGGCTGGCGGCCGTTGGGATACACGTAGTGGATCTTGTTGCGCACCTTAATGCCAAAGATGGGCGGGCACGCGACGTACACGTAGCCGGCGTCAATCAGCGGGCGCATGTACTTGTAGAAGAACGTCAGCAGCAGAATGCGGATATGCGCACCGTCGACATCGGCATCGGTCATGATGATGATCTTGTGGTAGCGGGCCTTGGTGATATCAAAGTCGCCGCCGTCGCCGGCGCTCGTCGTGACGCCGCAGCCGATCGCGGTGATGAGGGACTGGATGGTGTCGCTCGAGAACGCACGATGATCGCCCACGCGCTCGACGTTCAAAATCTTGCCGCGCAGGGGCAGAATCGCCTGGATGTCTCGGCGACGGCCGTCCTTGGCCGAACCGCCTGCCGAGTCGCCCTCTACGATGAAGAGCTCGGTCAGCTCGGCATCGCGTACCGAGCAGTCAGCGAGCTTACCGGGCAGCGACGCCGTCTCGAGCAGGCTCTTGCGGCGGGTCGCCTCGCGCGCCTTGCGGGCGGCGTTGCGCGCCTTGCAGGCCTGCTGGGCCTTCTTGACGATCTCACGAGCGGGCTTGGGATGCTCCTCGAGGTAATCGGCAAGGCCGTCGGTCACAATCTTGAGCGTCAGCGCGCGCATATAGGAGCTGCCGAGCTTGGCCTTGGTCTGGCCCTCAAACTGCGGATCGGGCAGTTTGACCGAGATAACGGCCGAAAGGCCCTCGCGCACATCGTCGCCGGTCAGGTTGGCGTCTTTTTCCTTGAGCAGGTTCTGCTTGCGAGCGTAATCGTTAATCACGCGGGTGAGCGCGGTACGGAAGCCCTCGAGGTGCATGCCGCCCTCGGGGGTGTAGATGTCGTTGGCAAACGACATGACGTTCTCGCCGTAGCCGCTATTCCACTGCAAGGACACCTCGACCTCGCCCATCTTGGTCACGGGCGCATCCGGATCCGATTTGCCCTCAATATAGATGGGCTCCTTAAAGGCCTCGGGGACATCCTTGCCCTCATTGAGGAACTTGACGAAGTCGATGATGCCACCCTCGTAGCAAAACTCCTCCACATGGGGAGTCGCCTCGCGCTCGTCGGTCAGCACGATCTTGAGGTTCTTGTTGAGGAATGCCGTCTCCTGCAGACGGTTGTGCAGCGTGTCGAAATCGTAGATGCAGGTCTCGAAGATCTCGTCGTCGGGCCAGAAGCTGACAGTGGTACCCGTCGTCTCCGAAGTGCCCACGACTTCCATCTTCTTGACGGTCTTGCCGCGCGAGAACTCCATCTCGTAGATGTTGCCGTCGCGGCATACCTGTACGACCACGCGCTTGGACAGGGCGTTGACGACGGAGATGCCCACGCCGTGAAGACCGCCCGAGACCTTGTAGGCCGAGTTATCGAACTTACCGCCGGCGTGCAGGATCGTCATGACGACCTCGAGCGTCGGGATCTTTTTGATAGGATGCTCGTCGACGGGGATGCCGCGCCCGTTGTCGACGACCGTGATGGAGTTGTCGGCGTGGACCGTCACCTGAATCTCGGTGCAGAAACCGGCCATGGCCTCGTCGACGGAGTTGTCAACGATCTCCCACACCAGGTGATGAAGACCGCTGGCGCTCGTCGAGCCAATGTACATGCCCGGGCGCTTACGAACGGCCTCGAGACCTTCGAGAATCTTAATCTCGCCGCCATCGTAATCGTTTTCGTTTGCCACACGTCCTCCTTCAGTTAAGAAAATGTGTACAGCCTTACTAGTTTATCGTAAAAAAATACCCTCGGGAACGAGGGTATTTGGCTCTACAAGGCCACCAGATGCGATTTAAGGCTCTTTTTTGCCCTGCACGCCCTTGGCCCACTCGGCACTGGCTCTCATGGCGTTCTCGAGGGCCTCGCGCAGTTTTTGGTCCTCGATGGGTGCCACTTGGTGCTCGATCTCGGCACGTTCGGCATCGCTTAGGTCGGCATGCGGAGCCGGCGGACGCTCGGCCATGGCCGGACGCAGGCGCTCTTTTGCAGCGGGCGGTGTGTGGCCGGGGGCGGTCGTCTTGAACACCAGCCCATCGACGTGCGCGCCGGCGCGCTCCATGCGCGCGCGGATAATCTCGCGCAAAAGTGTCATCTCCTGCGTCCATGAGGGCGAATCGAGGTACACCAGCAGCTCGTTGGACTCGGGCAGGTAGCGCAGGCCCGTAACGTGGCGTCCCTCGCGCGTGCCAGAGCACACCGCATTCCAGGCGCGATAGACCGCACGAGACTCCTCTGCAGCCTCCATCTGCGCGCGGCGCTCAGGTGTCGCGGCCGTCAGGATACGCTGACGCTCGGCATCCAAAAAGCCGCCAAAGGCAACCGTTCCGTTCTCGCGGTCGTAATTAGCACGTCTCACCCATGCTCACCACCTTGGCTCGATCAAGCAGGTCATCGGTAAAGTACCCCAAGTTGGTCGTGGTTATGACTGTCTGGATATCATCACCGATCAGCTGCAGAAAAGCGCCTCGGCGCCCGGCGTCGAGCTCGCTCATCACGTCGTCCAAAAGCAGCAGCGGTGCGGTGCCCAGGATATCGCGCGCCACGGCCACTTCTGCCACCTTCCAGGCAAGCACCAACGTTCGCTGCTGGCCCTGGCTGGCAAACGAACGGGCCGATCGACCCGCGACGGAAAACTCAATCTCGTCGCGATGCGGACCGACGAGCGTCACGCCGCGGCGGATCTCCTCGTCGGCGCGCTCATCGAGCGCCGAGAGCATGCGCTCATACGCCCAGCCCCTGAGCTCGTCGCGACCCTCGGTGCCAGGCAGGTCGCCAAGCGTGGACACATAGGACACGCCGGCGGGCTCGCCGGATGCCACGCGGCCATAGGCATCGCGCACATGGCCCGACAGCCGGTCGAGCAGGGACAGACGATGCACGAGCAGGGCCGAACCGGCGCGGGCAAGCGATTCGTTCCAGGCGCCGAGCATCTCGCGGCAGCACCAGGTCTCCTTGAGCAGGGCATTGCGCTGGGTCACGCAGCGCCCGTAGGCACTGGCCAGATCGGCATAGCGCGCACTCAGCTGAACGCCAAAGTCATCAAGTGCGGTGCGGCGCACGCTGGCACCCCGCTTGACCATATCCAGGTGGTCCGGGCAAAACAGCACGCTCGGCAGCACCCCGCGCACGCCGGACGCAGCGCAGCGCTTGCCGTTGCGGCTAAACGAACGCTTGCCGTCTTCCACGCTCAGTCCCATGTCCAGCACACGCCCATCACCTTCGAGCCTCAGCTCGACCTTGCATGAGCCCACGCCGTCATGCACGAGCTCGGCTGCGGTCGGATGCCTAAACGAAGCGCCACTCGTCAGCAGCTGCAGCGCCTCTATGAGGTTGGTCTTTCCCGCCGCGTTGGGACCTGCGAGCACTGTCACACCGTCGCTCAGGGCAAGGCGATAGCTGTCGAAGCTGCGATAGCGCGCAACGGAAAGATCGCGTGCGAACATGGTCATGGTCAGTGCTAGATGCGTACCGGCATGACCAGGTACAGGTAGTTGATCTTGTCGTAGGACTTGAAGATGCCAGCCTGCGAATAGCTCTTGAGCTCCAGCGTGATCTCCTTCTCCTTGGATAGGGCATTGAGGCAGCCAAAGATGTAGTGGTAGTTGAAGGCGATGGTGCCCGACTCGCCCTCGGCCTCGACATCGATCGTCTCCTGCGCCAGATCCTGGTCGTTGGAAATGGAGGACAGGCCCATCTGGCCGTTCTCGACATCGATCTCAAACTTGACAGCGGGGTTGGCGCTCGCGATAACGGCCACACGCTTAAGGGCGGCGTTAAAGGCGGCTACGTCGATCTTGACGCTCGTCACGCACGAATCGGGGATGAGTTGCTTGTAGTTGGGATAAACGCCCTCGATGCGGCGTGACACGTAGGTGGTGTTGCCGGCCTCAAAGACAACCTGGGTGTCGGTGGCGCCGATCATGATGGTAGCCTGACTCGCCATGATGCTTAGCGCGTCGTTGAAGGCATCGGCAGGCACGTTGAGTTCAAAGGAACCTTCGAGGGTCGAGGTCTCGACCTGCGTATCGCACACGGCCAGTCGGAAGGAGTCGGTCGCAACCAGGCGCACGGTGTTGTTCTCGACCTTCATGTGCACGCCACCCAGGATGGGACGGGCCTTGTCAGTCGAGGTGACGCGCCATACGCGACTTACCATTTCGGACAGGACATCGGTCGGCAGCTCGACGGCGCTCTCGATGGCGTATGCCGGGAACTCGGGAAAGTCGTTGGCATCGAGCGTGTTGAGGCGGAAAGAGCTCTTCTCGCAGCCAATCAAAACCTGACGCTCGGACAGCTCAAAGGTGACCGGGGCATCGGGAAGGGTCTTGGTGATGTTGGAGAGCATCTTGCAGGGAATCACCATCTCGCCCTCCTCTTCGACATGAGCCGCAATGCGGTGACGAATCGAGATGGTGTAGTTTGAGGTCTGGAATTCCAAGATGCCGTCTTGTGCCTTAACGAGCACGCCCGACAGAATGGGAAGGGTGGATGCCGAAGCGACGCCTTTCATAACGACGCCGATGGCTTGCGTAAGCGAGCTCTGGCTGACGGTGAACTTCATCTTTTAATACCTTTCTATAGATATAAATATCTTAATAATAGTAATAACACTGACGAAACTGTTGATTACTCCCAAAGACGCAGGTCAGACCCAGAAAGAGAATCGACAGCAACCTGTGTGCAACAGGGGTGGTTTTCCACGTTCAAAACCTGCGCAAAACTTTTCATCACCGCGGGTTGGGTTTTAGACACCTTATGCCCGTGGTTTCGACAAGTTTTCAACAGGTGTCTCTATTTCCCTACGAGCGCAGTGTAATTTTATCGCGCAGCGACTTGAGGTCTTCGGTGACGGTGCGGTCTTCCTGGATCATCTTCTGGACCTTTTTGTAGCTCGTGCTGACGGTCGAGTGGTTGCGGTTGCCAAATTCGGCGCCCACCGCCGTGGTCGTCATCTCGCACATCTCGATGGCCAGATAGATGGCAATATGGCGTGCTTTGGCGATATTGGCGTTGCGACGCGGGCCGATGAGCTCCTCGTGCGTCACGCCGTACTGCTCTTCGATGACGGACTGAACCGTCTGGACGTTGATCTTTTTGGCCGATGTGTCGAAGTACTGGCTGGCGATGGCGTCGATATCGTCAAAGGTGAGCTCCCCGCCCTCGCGCTCGCGGTCGCCCGCCTCGCCGGCGCAGCGCTCGCAAAAGCTCTCGAGTTCGCGGATGTTGGTGCCCGAGACCTCGGCCATGTGTTTAAAGTGGTCGTCGGTCAGGTGCCCGCTGTCGCCCCCATAGGCCGCCAGCAGCGAGTCGTCGCCTGCCTCGGGAGCGGCGACGATGGTGTTCTCGTAATAGCGCTGCAAGATCTTGTATTTCATCTCGTAGCTGGGCTCTGCGACCAGGCAGAGCATGCCGGCGTTGAAGCGGCTGGTCAGACGCTCGTCCATGCTCAGGTCCTTGGGGGCGCGGTCTGCCGCGATGACGACCTTCTTGTTGTTGCGGATGAACTCGTCCATGAGCTGGAAAAAGTAGTCCACGCTCGCGCGCTTGCCGATGATGTTTTGGATGTCATCGATGATGAGCACGTCCACGCCGTGGTATGCCTGCATGATAGGGGCGTTGTTCTTCTTTTGGCGGTCGAACTCGGTCATCAGGTCGTCCAGATATGCCTGGGAGTTGGCATACTTGACCTTGATCTCGGGCGACTTCTCGGCGAGCTCGTTTTTGATGGCAAGCAGCAGGTGCGTCTTGCCCAGGCCCGATTTGCCGTAGATGAACAGTGATGTGCACGTGCCGCGCTCGTCCGCGAGGGCGGCAAACTTGAGTGCCGAGCGATAGGCATGGCTGTTCTCGGGGCCGTAGACAAAGTTCTCAAAGGTAAATTTTGAGTTCGCGGCGAGTGGGGCTCCATCCGTATTCTGCTCGGCCGGCACGGTCGGTGCCGGCATGGGTGAAGCGGGGGTCGCGGCTTGCGTGGACTTAGTCGGCGCCCCGCCCTTCATCTGGTTCATCATGCGACGAAAATCATCGGCCGAGAGCGTGTTCTTGATTGCAATGCCCGAATCCGCGCCCGCCGCTGCGTCATGAGCGATGGGCATGTGCGTGACGGGTGCGTTCGTTGACGTCGCAGCGGCGGTCGGCAACGGTGCCATGGTTTCACGGGAAACATCGCTGTGCTGGTGCTCGATTGTCGGCACGTCGCCTGCGGAGGCTGGCGCCGCAGGGGAAGCAGCGGGAGCCGTGGCGGGCACCGTCGCGGCAGCAGATTCGGCCGTTGCGCCTTGCGGTGCCACGATGTCGAGCGCGATCGGAGCAAAGGCGATTTCTTCCAGATAGGCCTCAATAGTCGGCTGATGCTTTTTGAGCTGCGCGATGGCAAAGCGCGAGGGGGCCTCGATCGTGAGCGTATCTTCGGTCAGGCTTATGGCGCGCGATTGCCCCAGCATGTTGATGAGGCGTGCATCTTGGCCGTCGCGCTGGCAAAAGGCGATGGCATCCCCCAGGATGATGCTTGCTTCCTCGTCCACTGTCTCTCCCGTTCTTTAGCTCTGAGCTCGCACGCGAGCGGCGCCGAGTTCGGTCAGATGGTATTTCTGGCCATGCTTGATGACCAAGCCGGCCTGCGCCAAGTCATTGAGCGTGCGTGACCAAGTGGGGGCCGAGTTTCCAAACGCCCTCGCCAGATCGGTTGCACCGCACGCTTGATTTTGCGCCAGATAGCCCAGCGCGGCGTTGCCGCGATCGCTTACGAACACGTCCGGCTGTGGCTGCGCATACTGATTTGCTGCATTAGGATACATCATTTGAGCTGCTGATTGTTGAGAACTCTGCATCGGCGACATTTGCTGTTGAAAACTTTGAGGCCACTGTTGGTAAGGCTGCGGAGTCATCTGCTGGGCCCAGGGGTTGTACTGCTGCTGCGGCATCTGCTGGTACGGCTGCTGATATCCCTGCTGGTACTGCTGTGGGAACTGCTGGCCATACCCCAGTGGCGGCATCTGCTGATATGGATATCCCTGTTGGTACGGCTGATATCCCATTTGCTGGCCACCCGGTGCCCCCGTCGCCTGCTGCATTGCTGCTGCATTCTGATCCGCCAGCGGCATGGCCTCTGGCACGTTTGGCGGCATCGACATCGACGCCGCCTGGGACTCTTGTGTGGGAAGCATTCCGGGCTGCTGCATCTGTCCCACGCGGGGCTGCATCTGTTGCGTTGCCATGGGCTGCTGCGCAAAAGCTCCCGGCAGGGGATATGCGGGCTGCTCCGTCTCGGGCCGCACGGCAGCACCGCGCCCGCCGGCGCGTTCGATTTCCTGCACGCGTTTAGGATCCAGGCTTACCGTAACCACGGTGCCGTTGCCCATGTTGTCCTCGATGGACACGGCCCCGCCGGCGTTTTCCAAATACTCCTGCACCATGGGAAACCCTGCTCCGGTTCCACGGATATAGCGCTTCATCTTGCTGTTTGCGCTGGTAACGCCAAAGTCGAAAGCGCGCTCCTTGTCGTCGATGCCGGGTCCTTGATCAGCAAAGCGGATGGTGTCTCCGCCGTCCAGAATCGAGATGATGGGCTCGGCAAAGTGCGCGTGGATAAAGTTTTCGACAATCTCGCGGATGACCATGAGCGAGATATGGCCACCTTGTTCTTTCATGCACTGGTAGACGGTGTTGGTCGTCTCTTCCAAATACGTGCGGACATCTTGCGGATCAATGACGATCACACGCGGTGTCGACAGCATGTCGTCATAGACGGCGATGCGCGCGGCGTACATGACTTTTGGCGCCTGCGTGGTCGTCTGCTCGCCTTCCTCACGCTCTTCGCGCACGCCGGTGATGTGCTCGTTGTCGGGTGCCGGGTCTCCGGAATCGACCATGGTGTAAAAGTCGTCAGACATGCCGCTCGCAATCTTTCAAAAGGTTTCGAACAAATAGTAGCTCACCGTGCAATGTTTCTCATCTTTCGACAACTTTTCAAAACCTGTTGAAAACTTTGGAAAACGGGCGAAAAGTTCTCAACATTGCCAACATGACCTGTTGAAAACTGGATGAAATATCGTGAAAAGTTGCCATGTACCGCTAAATCGAGCTTGGCTTATGGGGGAACCGTGTGAACTGCGCAACCTTTTACCTTTGATTTCTTGACATTTGAACATTGATTTCCCTACAATCTTCAAGCTCACGTGTCTATATCTGCGTCCGCGCCCCCGCGGACACTCGAAATGCAGCAGGAGGAACTTAAGATGAAGCGTACGTATCAGCCTAATAAGCGTAAGCGTGCCAAGACCCATGGCTTCCGTGCCCGTATGGCCACTAAGGGTGGTCGTGCCGTGCTCGCCCGTCGTCGCGCCAAGGGCCGCAAGCGTCTCACTGTCTAGCAGCGATACACACATCTCGCATGAAGACTATTAAGTCTCGGCAAGATTTCGAGCATGTGTTCAGTCAGGGGCGTCGTTTCAATCACCCTCTGATTCGAATGACCATATGTGAATCGGTTGGCGAAGGCGACTCCGGAAGGGTCGCCTTCGTTGGTGCTAAACGGCTCGGTTGTGCTGTCGTGCGCAACCGTTCTAAGCGTGTGATGCGCGAGGCCGCCCGCAGCTGTGGATTTCCCGTTGCGGGTTATGACATCATCTTGTTCGCAACTCCCAAGACGAGGGTTTCTTCGCCTCAGGAGATGGACAATGCATTGCGTTCGCTTATGAAACGCGCCGGCGTTGCCGGGGAGGAGCGATGAGCAACCACGTTTTGCGACGTGTTGCCATCGCTCCTATTCGCATATATCAACAGGTTATTTCGCCCTTATTGCCTGACGCCTGCATTTATTACCCAACGTGCTCGCAATACGCCATCCAGGCGATTGAGAAGTACGGTGTTTTGAGAGGCTGCTGGCTTGCCGTGAGGCGCATCGCTCGCTGCAATCCCCTGCACGTCGGCGGTTATGACCCTGTGCCCTAGCGGGCACTCGCTATCGGAGGAAAACTTACATGTGGGATTGGATCGTTAACATCCTTTTCGAGCTGCTCAAGCTCATCCAGACCTTTGCGGTCGACTGGGGCCTGTCCATCATCATCCTGGTGGTCATCATCCGTCTGCTGCTGACGCCGCTTATGCTCAAGTCGACCAAGTCGACGGCTCGCATGCAGGTGCTGCAGCCCAAGATGCTCGAGATCCAGGAGCGCTATGCCGACGATCCCCAGCGTCAGGCCGAGGAGATGCAGAAGTTCTACAGCGAGAACAAGTTCAACCCCATGGCTGGTTGTCTGCCGCTTCTGATTCAGATGCCTATCCTGTTTGCCCTGTTTACGCTGCTTCGTAACCTGCCGCAGTACTTTAACGAGGGCACGTTCTCGTTCTTCAACATCCTGCCCGACCTGACCACCACGCCGAGCGCTTCCTTTGCCGATGGCTTTATGGTTGCACTGCCTGCGCTGGTCTGCCTGATCCTGTTTGCCGTCCTGACCCTGATTCCGCAGCTCTATATGTCGCGCAACCAGACCGGCCAGCAGGCCCAGAGCATGCGTATGATGGCCGTTGTCATGACGGTCATGATGCTTTGGATGGGCTGGAGCCTTCCCGTTGGTGTTCTGCTGTACTACGATGTGTCTTCTGCCTGGCAGGTTATCCAGCAGATCTTCGTGACACAGAAGGTTATCGACAAGGCTAAGGCCGATGAGGAGGAGCGCCTCAAGAACGCTCCGCTGCAGGTCGAGGTTACCCGTCGCGAGAAGAAGCCGCGCCCGCACAAGAAGAAGTAGTCGGGATATCAATCTTATTTAGGTACCTAACTTTTGGAGTACGTTATGTCTGAAGAGATCATCGAGGATATGCTTGAGGAGGTTGCCCCGCAGATTGCGGGCGATTATCCCGAGATTGCACAGCGCTACAAGGCCGGTGAAGAGCTGACCGATGAGGAGCTCGACACCATCGCCGATGTTGCGATTTCCATTCTGCGTTCCATCCTTTCGCACTTCGATGCCGCCAACTCTCCTATTGATGAGTACGAGGGTGACGAGGGCGAGCTGATTTTGGATGTTACCGCTCCTGATCTTGCTGTTCTCATTGGCCGTCATGGTCGTACCCTTGATGCCCTTCAGGTTATGTTCTCTTTGCTGGTGAGCCGCAAGCTTGGCTTTAGGTATCCGGTTGTAGTGGACGTCGAGGGATACAAGAGCCGCCGACAGGACAAGGTTGCCTCCATGGCTCAGTCTGCTGCCGAGCGTGCCATCCGCACTCATAAGAGCGTTTCGCTTCCGCCCATGAATGCCTACGAGCGCCGACTGGTTCACATTGCACTTCGTGGCAATGACGCCGTCGATACTCATTCTGAGGGTTCTGACCCCGATCGCCATGTGGTGATCGTTGCTCGATAATCTACTCGAGCTTATGCTAAGGGGACGTGGTTTCCACGTCCCCTTTTTTTGTCAAAAGTTCTCGATACACTGATTTTTGTCAGAAAGGAGCTTTCGTTGTTAGTACTTACTGATCAGCAAGCTGACGAGATGTTGACTCGTCTAACTTCCTATTGCAAAGAGTATTCCTTGAGCGTATCTGATGTTGAGATGAGGAATTGTATTCAGCATTTGGATTTGGTTCTGGAAACAAATAAGACAACTAATCTCACCCGTATTCTTAACGTTGAAGATGCTGCGGTACTTCATATCCTCGACTCACTTGTTTTGCTCCCCTATATCAATAAGGCTCCTGAGGGAGCTTTGCTCGATATGGGGACAGGTGCGGGCTTCCCTGGTATTCCGTTAACCATAACCACGCATCGTAAAGCTACTTATATTGACTCTGTTGGTAAGAAGGTTGATGCCGTCAATTCTTTTGTTCATGCTCTTGGGTTGAAACATGCTCATGCGGTCCATGATCGTCTTGAAGAATATGCTCGAAGCCATAAGAAGCAGTTCTCTGTCGTAACTGCCCGCGCACTGGCTCCTCTACCGATTCTTGTTGAGTATGCAGCTCCGTTCCTCAAGGATGGAGGGCTATTTGTTATCACCAAGGGCAATCCTTCGGATGAGGAGCTTGCTTCTGGCATGTCAGCAGCTAAGATTTGTGGCTTCACTTTGCTTCTGAATGACGCAATCGATTTGCCTGAGGGCTTGGGCCACAGGGAGTTCATTGTTCTTAAAAAGAGTCATCCGGCATCCGTTTCATTGCCTCGTGCAAATGGCATGGCAAAGAAGAATCCGCTTGCCTAGATGTTTCACGTGAAACATAATGGATACTAACAACTTGCAGTGTTTCACGTGAAACATGGCGGTTGATATCGAATCGGAATGTTTCACGTGAAACATCCTCCGTTTGACAGCTTTAATACACACCAGGAGGGACCGTGGGATTTCGCGACGTTAAGCGTTCTAAAAGCGCAAAAGACACGCGTATCATTGCAATCATCAATCAAAAAGGCGGCGTCGGTAAGTCAACGACGGCTGTGAACCTTGCAGCAGCACTGGGTGAGCAGGGTCGTAAGACACTGATTGTCGATTTTGATCCGCAGGGAAACAGCACCAGTGGATTTGGAATTGAAAAAGAAGACCTTGATCGCTGCATCTATGATGCATTGTTGAATGATGTGCCGGCAGAATCGCTTGTTCATGATACTAATTGCAAAAAGGTATTCGTAATTCCAGCTACGATTCAGCTTGCAGGTGCCGAAATTGAGCTCGTAAGCGCAATTGCTCGTGAAACCCGCCTCAAAGATTTGCTTGAGCCGATTCAGGACGAGTTCGATTTTATTTTCATTGACTGTCCTCCTTCGCTCGGCCTGCTTACTATCAATGCCTTGACCGCAGCAGACAGCGTTTTGATTCCGATCCAGTGCGAGTACTATGCACTCGAGGGCGTTACGAAGCTGCTAGAGTCAATGAAGATGGTCAAATCACGTCTGAACAAGGGCTTAGACACCTATGGTGTGCTTATGACCATGTATGACTCGCGTACTTCTCTATCGAATCAGGTTGTTGAGGAGGTTCAATCATACTTTGGTGATAAGGCATTTAAGACGCTAATCCCCCGTACGGTTAAAATCTCCGAAGCTCCGTCTTTTGGAGAACCGGTAATTACCTATGCACCTCAAAATAAGGGTGCAAAAGCGTATATGAACCTTGCAAAAGAGGTGATCAAGCGTGCCTAGTGTAAAGAAACGTGGCGGATTGGGACGTGGACTCAATGCTTTGGTCTCAGAGGCCGAGTATGAGACCGGTGGTTCTGCTGTATCTGCTTCAAATGCCGCATCTGTAACAAAACTACCTATTGAGGATATCGTTCCCAACCCTAATCAACCGCGAATTCATTTTAATGAAACTGAACTTCGCGAGTTGAGCGAGTCAATCCAAGAGCATGGCGTTTTGCAGCCGCTCTTGGTTCGCAAGCATGGAAACGGCTATGAGATTATCGCTGGTGAGCGTCGTTACCAGGCGTCAAAGCTTGCTGGTCTTGAGGAGCTGCCTGTCATCATTAAAGATGTTAATGATGAAGAGATGCTGGCTCTTGCTCTTATCGAAAACCTTCAGCGTTCTGATCTGAATCCCGTCGAAGAGGCTAAGGGCTATCGCCAGCTCATTGATGCCAGCGGTATGACCCAGGAGGCATTGTCGAAGGCAGTAAGCAAATCACGCTCTGCAATTACAAATTCGTTGCGCCTTCTCGATCTCCCTGAAGTAGTTCAGCAGATGATTTTTGAGGGTAAACTTACTGCTGGTCATGCACGTGCGATTCTTGCAGTTCCCTATGAGGATGCTCGAATTCGACTTGCAGAAAAGGTTGTTGCAGAGGGCCTTTCCGTAAGAGCGACAGAAAATCTTGCTCCATTGTTTTCTGCCGGAGAGACGCCTAAGACGCCGAGGCCTGCAACGCCTCAGTCTTTTAAAAAGGCTGCCCGTGTGCTTCGCCAGGTTTTTAATACCAACGTGCGTGTGAAGAGCTCGCGTGGAAAGAATAAGATTGAAATTGAGTTTAAAGACGAAGAAGAGCTTTCTCGTATTCTTGGTGAAATGATTCAGTTTGATCAAGGGGGCCAAGATGAGGAATAAGATTTTTACTGCGATTGCATTGGCGACGACTATCGCTGCTGGTGCCTTTGCTGGCTATAAGATCGCGACAGACGATGAACTTCGAGGTCGTTTGCTTCGTGGCGCGCAAGATATCGTTGATACGTCCAAGAAGAAAATGGATGTTATGACAGAAGATGTTGCCATGCGCACTGCTCAGGTAACGAAAAATCCTAAGATTAATCAAGGTTGGGTTAGCAACCAATGGGAAAATGTAGGCTATTAGGTACCTTACAATTACTTAGCATATTTTGATGGGTCCTTGTCTGATTCACGAGACAAGGACCCCTTATTTTGGCCGTAAAAATAGGACCAGTAGCAGCTGCTCCAAAATTGAGGTCAATAAATGAAACGGCCCCGGTTGCATATCCTGCAACCGGGGCCGTTCGATGTTTCACATGAAACGTTTTGGAGTGCGACTCCCCTATGCGTTTTTCTGAACTTTAAAGCGCTGCTTCAGCTGTCCGCAAGCGGCGTCAATATCGTTACCACGGGAGTTACGAATCGTGGTCTCGATGCCACGGGACTCAAGACGACGCTGAAGATCCTCAACCTTATGAATCGGCGACGGCTTGAGCGGGCTGCCCTCGATGTCGTTAAGCTGAATTAGATTAACGTGGCACAGCGTTCCCTCGCAGAAGTCGCAGAGCGCCTGCATCTCGGGATTCGTATCGTTGACGCCTTCGATCATGGCATACTCATAGGTCGGGCGGCGGCCAGTCTTCTCGGTGTAGAGCTGAAGTGCCTCGTGAAGGCGAAGCAGCGTGTACTTCTTAACACCGGGCATGAGCTTATTGCGCGTCGACTGGATGGCGGAATGCAGGGAAACGGCAAGAGTGAACTGCTCGGGGATATCGGCAAATTTGCGAATACCGGGAATAACGCCGCTGGTAGAGACGGTGAGGTGACGAGCGCCGATACCGATGCCATCGGGGTCGTTGAGGATACGCAGCGCCTTGAGAACCTCGTCGTAGTTGGCAAACGGCTCGCCCTGGCCCATGAAGACAACGCTTGTGGCACGCTCGCCAAAGTCGTTGGATACATGAAGCACCTGGTCGACGATCTCTTGAGCGGTCAGAGAGCGCTTGAGGCCGTTGAGACCGGTAGCGCAAAAGGCACAGCCCATGCCGCAGCCTGCCTGGGTGGAAACGCAGACGGAAAGCTTGTTACGACGGGGCATGCCGACAGTCTCGACGGAAATGCCATCGTGGTACTCGAGCAGATACTTGCGCGAGCCATCTTTGGAAACCTGCTTGGTGAGTTCAGTCGGCGTATCAAAGGCAAAAGCCTCTTTAAGCTGCTCACGGAAAGCCTTGGGGAGGTTGGTCATATCGTCAAACGAACAAACGTTCTTCTCAAAAACCCATTCGATGAGCTGCTTCGCGCGGAAGGCGGGCTG
>URZJ01000025.1 GCA_900552395.1 uncultured Collinsella sp.
GCAACATCAACATCGACGGCGCTGGCACTGTCAACGCCACGAGCACCGAGCACGATGCCATCGATGCCGGGGGCGATGTCACCATCAAGGGCTCGGGAAACGTTAACGCCACGGGCGATTCGGATGGCATCAGGGCCGACGGCAACATCACGATCGACAACAGCGGAACCGTCACCGCCAAGGCCACCGAGGATCAGGGTATCGATGCTAACGAGAACCTCATCATAAAGGGCGGCGGCAAGGTAGAGGCAAGCTCTATCAAAGACAATGCGATTTGGGCCGACGGCAACATCGAGATCTCGGGTGGCAGCCAGGTCAAGGCAAGCTCCGAGGAAGACGCCGCCATCGACGGTAAAAACAGCCTCACGGTCACGAACGCTTCCCTCAACGCAAGTGGCGTTGGGTATGGCATCTATGTCTACAAGGGCATCACGCTCGATGGCGCGACCGTGACGGTCCGCGCAAGCTCAGATGGCGGGGAAGCCAGCGCACTCTTCACCGATGAGGACAACATCGTCATCAAGAACGGCTCGACTGTGGATGCGCTCGCAGAAGGCAGGTTCTCGGTTGCAATCTCCACCAGTAATTTCTACTCCGACGAAGCGGGTGGCCATATCTACATCAGCGACTCCGTTGTCAAGGCCATAGCCCGCTATGCCGAGACCGGCGGCGACGGCCCCGACCACTACAGTGGAGACCAAAACGACGAAATCATCCCTGAGTCCGAGGGCCTGAACATCGGCATCTTCGCGCAGACCGAGAAGGGCATCACGCCCGCGACCATCTCGATCGTCCGCAGCAAGGTCACGGCCGAGGGAGACACGGCGGCTATCTTCGCCCTTGCCATGAGCGCGGACGGCAAGGCGATCGGCACCATCGAAATCAAGGACGCCATCATCCAGACGCCTGCAGGCGGCAAAGTCATTGACTATCGCAACAAGGAAGAGCTCAGCGACGGCATCGTCTACGAGGCGGGGCAGACCATTGGCACGGGCGATGCCACGATTGACTCCCCCTATGACGCCGCTGTCGCCAAGAGCACGGTCATCGTGCCTCCCGAGGAGACCAAGCCCGAGGAAAAGCACGGCAAGACCAAGCCCGAGGGTTCCAAGTCCGAGGGCACGAAGACAACCAAGACCGTTGCAGTTGCAGCCAAGGGAGCCAAGACCGTCGGCAAGCTCGCGGCAACCGGCGACACCTCGAACGCAGCCATCGTGGCAGCCGCCCTTGCGGGAACAGCCGCCATCGCCGCAGGCGCCCTGGCGAGTCGCAAACGTTCGTAAACACTTTTTCGCACAGGACGGGTGGATCGCAGCCCTTGCCTTCCCCGTCTACTTCTTCGTAGCGTAAGGGCAAGGCTGCAAAAGCTGAACAATAAAGCGCGGAGTCGCCATGCGGCCCCGCGCTTTTCTTTTAGCGTCGGTCCCTGCGCCGGCGTGCGGCCTATTTCTCCCCCATTTTGGCCATTTTGCCCTCCAAACGGCACTACCGCCGGCAACATCCAGCAGATACGCTGAACCTAGCCGTATAGGCCCTATGAGAACGGGAGCAACCATGGCAGCCTTGTTCACGACCCCCAAACGCAATGACACTACCGCCGGAACCCATGTTGCCGAACCCGACGTTCGCCGTCGCATAGGACTCGCGCACGGCAGCTGGCGCCGCGTGACGCGCCGCATCGTCGTAGGCGCCGTGTGCGCGCTCACGGTGAGCTCGCTGCTCATGCCGAGCGTCTCGCTCGCGGCGGAATGGGTCAAGGTCGGCGAAACCAAATACAACGCCGGCACTGCGGCGGGCGACGAGACCGGCACCTGGTCGTGGGACGGCGCCGACGACTTGAAGCTCAACAACTATAGCGGCGGCGAGATCCAGGCCGCAGGCAAGCTCAACGTGAATTACTCGGGAAACAACATCGTCACTGCCGACTGGATCGAAGGCATCAAGGCTTCTCATGGCAAGAATGAGAACGCCGAGCTCAATATCCAAGGCGACGCGGGCAGCACGCTCAGCGTGACATCTACTGAGGACGCTATCCTCTCCACGGGTAATATCAACATCGACGGAGCCGGATCCGTCAACGCCACGAGCGCTGGGTTTGATGCCATCGACGCCGAGGGCGATCTCGCTATCAAAGGTTCGGGCAACGTCAACGCCACGGGCGTATCGGATGGCATCAGGGCAAACGGCAATATCACGATTGACGACAGCGGGGCCGTCACCGCCAGGGCTACCAAGGACAAGGGTATCGGAACCGACAAGAACCTCACCATCAAGGGTGGCGGCACAGTCGAGGCAAGCTCAGCCGATGGTGAGGCCATTTGGAGCGGCGGCAACATCAATATCTCGGACGGCAGCCAGGTCAAGGCGAGCTCCGAGAAAGACGCCGCCGTCGAGGCCAAGGGCAGCCTCGCAGCCACAAACGCCTCCCTCAACGCAAACGGTGTTGAATATGGCGTCTATGCCCACAAGGGCATCACACTCGATCATGCAAACGTGACAGTCCGCGCAAGTAAAGGCAGATACGGTGACGCCATTGCCCTCTTCACCTACCAAGACGATATCGTCGTCAAGAACGGCTCCACCGTGGACGCGTTTGCGGAAGGCGAGGTTTCGGCTGCATTCTCCACCAGAAACGATCGACCCAACGAGGAGGGTGGCCACATCTACATCAGCGACTCCGTTGTCAAGGCCATAGCCCGCTATGTCGAGAATGGCGACGGCCCCATCCCCTACAGCGAAAACCAAGATGGTGAGACGAGCCCCGAGCCCCAAGGCGAGAACATCGGCATCATCGCCCAGACCAGCGAGGGCGTCACACCCGCAGTCATCTCGATCATCCGCAGCAAGGTAACGGCCGAAGGAGATACAGCGGCAATCTTTGCCCGTGCCATGAGCGCTGACGGCAAGACAATCGGCACCATCAAGATTGAGAACGCCGCCATCCAGACGCCCGAAGGCGGCAAGGTCATTGACTATCGCAAGCTCCGTGACGGCATCTACGAGGCAGGCCAAGCCATCGGCACGGGCGACGCTGTGATCGACTCCCCCTATAACGAAGCTGTCGCCAAGAGCATGGTCATCGCACCTCCCGAGGTAGCCAAGCCGGAAGACCCCAAGCCCGACGAGACCAAGCCCGCAGAAAGCAAGCCCGCGGAGTCCAAGCAGAACCCCAAGCCTGAGTGCTCAAAGCCGACCAAGGCCGTTGCGGCTTCAATCACGAAAGCCAAGACTACCGGCGTGCTCGCGGCAACCGGCGACACCTCGGGTGCGGCCATCGTGGCAACCGTCCTTGCGGGAACAGCCGCTATCGCCGCAGGCACCATGGCGAGCCGCAAGCGCTCTTAGACGCCTCTGCGCACATGGCAGCTCCCGCGAAGGCCCCGAGTCCCAGCACCGTTTAACAACGCCACCGCCGAGCTCCCCTCCGGCGGTGGCGTTTTCCATATGCGTCCGCAGGGTATGCACGAGATTGTCTTTGGTCTAGCCCAACCTGCATGAGCCGGCGTGCGACAATGGGGGCCGTCGATATCACAACGCCGAGAGAAGCCCGTCATGGAAGCGCATCAAAAGCAGATAACCGTTCATGCACAGCATGCCGAAAGCGCACCAGTCATCTATCTTCCCGTGGTCATGGGCGACGGCACGGAGGTTTATGAACGCTGCCGAGAGCTCAACTGCCCGCCCTTCACGCTTGTCGGCATTGGCAGCCTCAACTGGAATCGCGAGCTGAGCCCCTGGGTATGCGACGGTACCGTGCGCGATGCCGAGCCCTTTGGTGGACAGGCCGCTGGTTTTCTTGACGAGTTGTTGAAGCAGATAATCCCAGAGGCCGAATCATCGCTCCCGCAACCGCCCACCTGGCGCGGCGTTGCCGGCTACTCGTTGGCGGGTCTTTTTGCACTGTGGGCACTTTGGCAAACAGATGTCTTTGAGCGCGCGGCGAGTGCATCGGGGTCGCTGTGGTTCCCCGGCTTTATCGACTACGCGCGCGAGCGCACGATGACAGCTACGCCCGACGCCGTCTATCTGTCACTCGGCAAAAAGGAAACCAAGACGCCCAACCGCATGATGCGGCACGTACTCGACGATACGCGCGCGATGGAAGAGCTGTTTATCGAGCGTGACATTCCAACAACGCTGGAGCTCAACCCCGGCAATCACTTTACCCAAACTGACCTGCGCATGGCACGCGGCATCCACTGGATACTGACGCATTAAAAATGGCATCCACGCGTACATACGCATGGACGCCATTTTTAATTTGGCTGAACGCAGCTGCTATTCAGCAGTCTCCTCAAGCTCGGAAGTATCGAACTCAAAGTCGTTACCGGGCAGGATGGCGTTGAGCACAATGCCCACCAGCGAGCCCACGGCAAGGCCCGAAAGCGAAATCGTCACGCCGCCCAGCTCCAGCACGATGGCACCGGCGGTACTGTAGGCAATGCCGAGCGAAAGCACGAGCACCAGAGCCGCCACCAGCACGTTGCGGTTGTTCTGGAAATCAACCTGGTTCTCGATGAGGTTACGTACACCAACGGCGCTGATCATGCCGTAGAGCACGAGCGACACACCGCCGATAACGCATGCCGGCATGGCGGCAATCACCGCAGCAAACTTGGGGCAGAACGAAAGCACAATGGCGCAGCAGGCGGCAATGCGAATCACACGCGTCAAGGCAAGCACGCCGGTGTTCTCGCCATACGTCGTATTGGCAGGAGCGCCAAAGAGCGATGCCAAGATGGTCGCCAGGCCATCGCCGAGCAGGGTACGGTGCAGGCCGGGATCGGCAATGTAGTTGCGCTCACAAGTCGATCCGATGGCGGAGATATCGCCAATGTGCTCAATCATGGTCGCAAAGGCCAGTGGCATGATGGTGATAATGGCCGTCGTGGCAAGACTGCTATCGAACTGCGGTCCAAAGAGCGCAAACACGGTGTTGTCCCACACGACGGGCAAGCCAACCCAGGGGGCGGCTGCGACGCCAGAGAAGTCGACCTCGCCCAGCGCGGCCGCAACGGCATAGCTCACCACAACGCCCAGCAAAATCGGCACGATCTTGACCATGCCGCGCCCCCAAATATTGCAGATGACGATCACGGCCACAGCGACAACGGCAACAAGCCAATTGGTCTGGCAGTTGGCGATAGCAGAGCTTGCCAAGATCAGGCCGATGGAAATGACGATGGGGCCGGTCACCACCGGCGGGAAGAAGCGCATGACGTGCTTGGCGCCAAATGCACGGAACAGCGCTGCCAGCACCGGATAGAGCAGGCCGGCGCAGGCAACGCCCAGACAAGCGTAGGGCAAAAGCTCGGCCTCGCCGTTGGGTGCAATGGCGGCATAACCCGCGATAAAGGCAAACGACGAGCCCAGGAACGCGGGCACCTTACCGCGCGATAGAAAATGAAACAGCAGTGTGCCGATGCCGGCGAACAGAAGCGTCGTCGAAACGGAAAGGCCGGTGAGCACGGGCACGAGCACCGTGGCTCCGAACATCGCAAACATGTGTTGCAAACCCAACACGAACATGCGCGGGCGGCCGAGCGACGATGCATCGTAGATGGCATCGGTGACGGCGGGCGTCGAGGATTGGGACATGGAAGTCCTTTCATGATGGAAGGGCGATCAGGCATATCGGATAACCTGCCCGAACGATACGATCCGAACCATTGTACGTGATACGCCATGTCTCGCACGCGCCGTCACCTGCAAACGGTAGCGTTACTTCCAAACGCGCTCGGAAATGCGCTTGACCAGCGCGATCTTTGCCCACTGTTCGTCCTCGGTCAGTTTGTTGCCAATCTCGCAGCTGGCAAAGCCGCACTGCGGAGACAGATACAGGTTCTCGAGCGGCACGTACTTTGCCGCCTCGCGGATGCGCTCGACGATAACATCCTCGTTCTCGAGCTCTGCCGCCTTGGTGGTCACCAAGCCCAGCACCACCTTCTTGCCGGGGGCAACGTACTTGAGCGGCTCAAAACCACCGGCGCGGGGTGTGTCGAACTCCAGATAGAACGCATCGACGTTCTCATGTGCGAACAGGTACGGCGCGATGGGGTCGTAGCCGCCCTCAAAAGCATAGGTGGAATGATAGTTGCCGCGGCACACGTGCGTGTTGATGACCAAATCGTCAGGCTTGCCCGCGATGGCGGCATTGTTGAGCGCCACGCCCAGCTCGGACACCTTTTGCAGGTCGACCGGGCTCATGCCGGTTTTGGCGACAAAATCGGTATCGCAGTAGATGCCCCAGGTGCAGTCATCAAATTGGATGTTGCGGCAGCCCGCGGCATACAAGTCGGCGATCACCGTACGATAAGCGGCTGCAATGGCGTCGGCAAGTTCCTCATCGGTCTTATAGACAGCGCGCAGGCTCTCCTGCTGGCCGTCGCAGCGGTCGAGCGTGACTTCGGAGAACGTCTGGATCGGCGCCGGAATGGTTTGCCGTGCGACCTGGCCCTCCCCCTCAAGCGCCTTGACGAACTTAAAATGCTCGACGAACGGGTGGTTCTCGCCGCTAATGGAACCGGTAACCACGGCGGTGTCGGCCGTCGTCTCCTCGTCATGGAACATATAACCCGTGCGTGAGGTGCGGCGCTCAATACCGTTAAGGCCCCACATAAAATCGAGGTGCCAGTAGCTGCGGCGGAACTCGCCATCGGTGATCACCTGCAGGCCGGCGGCCTTCTGCTTGGCCACCAAATCGCGAATGGCATCGTCCTCGACGGCCTTAAGGCCGGAAGCGTCGAGTTTACCCGCGACATAGTCGGCACGGGCGTCCTTTACAGCCTGCGGACGAAGAAAGCTGCCGACGATATCGGCGCGAAACGGCGCGTTCGGTTGAATCGAAGTGCTCATAGATATCTCCCTTTGCATTGGTTGCTTTACTGGGACAGAGTATGAGCGCTCATATGGCTATCGTAAAATATACGTTTATAACAGTTTGATATAGATGCTTCCTATATCAGTCTGGACTGCAATAAAGAGACTTGAACCGTGCGGAGCACAGCACCCTAGATATGCTGACGAATCGCTTCGATATAGGCCTGCCCATAGCGCGTGAGCGTCGTATTTTTGCGCGTGATGATGCCAATCTCCATGTACTCGTCTACATCGAGCGGAATCGAGATGATGCCGGGACCGTTGAGCTCGTGACTGATCACGCCCGAGCATACCGTGTAGCCGTTGAGGCCCATGGCCAGGTTGAACAACGTCGCACGGTCGCGCACGCGGATATTCTTGCGACGCTCAAAAGTCGAGGTCAGTTCCTCGGAATAGTAAAACGAGTTATAGCTGCCCTGCTCGTAGGACAGGAACGGGTAGTCTTCCAAGTCCTCAAGCGTCACGCTCGAGCGGCCCGCCAGCGGATGGTCTGCGCACACGAAGACATGCGGCGTGGCGCAGAAGAGCCCCTCGAATACGAGCTCGTTGGCGGCAAGCATGCGCTCGATAACCTCGCGGTTATGCTCGGATAAGTACAGGATGCCCAGTTCGCTTTTCATATGCGCGACATCCTCGATAATCTCGTGAGTCTGCTCCTCGCGCAGGGTGAAGTCGTAACGCGCGGCATCGAACTCGCGGATCACGTCAACAAACGCGTTAACGGCAAAGGAATAATGCTGGCAGCTCACACTAAAGTGCGGCACCTGCTCGGATGTGCCCTTGTACTTGCCCTCGAGCAGGTCGGCCTGGTCGAGCACCTGGCGCGCGTAGCCCAAGAAGGTCTCGCCCTCCTCGGACACAATGACGCCCTTGTTGGTGCGCTCAAAGATATGCACACCCATCTCGTTTTCGAGATCGCGGATCGATGCGGTAATCGAAGGCTGCGACACAAAGAGCCGGCGCGAGGCCTCGGTAATGCTGCCGCATTCGGCAACTTTGACGACATATCTGAGCTGCTGGAGCTTCATGGCTGTCTCCTTAGCTGTTCGTGAGATTCGCGTCGGCAGTACCCGGCAGGCGCATAAACGACGGCATCTCCCCCGTCGTGGCGCAGGCGGCGATCTGATGTAGAGCCCCGGCGACCGCATCGTCTGCCGCAGTGCCGATATGCCAGCGCGCTGCCGCCGTGACGGCCTCGTTGGCATTGGCGACTGCAACGGAGTTGGGAACGGCATCGATCATGGGCAAATCATTATCAGAATCACCGAATACGGCCACCTCGTCGGGCGTCAAGCCCAAAGCACGCGCCAGCTCCAGCGCAGCGCAGCCCTTGTCCCAACCAGCCGGAAGGATGTCGAACAGACGCACTCGGTTGTTGGGAAACACAAGCGAGAGTTCCGGCACCTCAGCGGCAACGCGCTCGCGTAGCTCCGCGAGCTCCTCACGCGAACGGGCACTCCAGATATTCGCCTTAAACACCGGCGCGTCATCGACGACGGGACGGCACGGGGCCTCTTCGCCTTTGAGCCACGCGTTGCCGCCTGATTCCATGGCGCGGCGCACGCGCTCGGCATCACGTGTCACGCAATAGGCATCGTTATCCCAAAAGTCATCACCTAAGCTGTAGACCTTCAGATAGGTATCGTCGGTTTCTTCTTCCAGATAGGCGGCCAAACGCATAAGCGCGTCGCTATCGGTCGCACGTGAGGCGACCGCTTCGCCGTCGACAAACATCACCTGGCCGTTACAGAACGCACCGGTCGAAAAACACTCGGAACGATTTTTGAACATCCAGCCCATCGCGGACGGCTGACGGCCCGAAACCGGGCCAAAGTGCAGACCCGCCGCCTGCATGGCATGGATGCCCTCAATGGCGTAGTCGCTGGCGCCGTCATGCCCGGCTGGAATCAGCGTATCGTCCATATCGGTCAGCACAAGTTTGATCATAGGGTCCCCCAGTCGTTTTCATCGTAACCATTGTACCGATGCGCTAGTATAGGGAACAACAGATTCGATGCGGGAGTGCCGGCGGTGCAAACCACAAGGCTGAGAGGGCATGGGGCCCAATCCTTTGAACCTGTCAGTTAATGCTGGCGTAGGGAGCATGCCGCCTTTACAGGGGCGCTGTCTATGCACAGCGCCCCTTTTCTATGCCAAGGAGGCATGTGCAGTGATCGATTCGAAACAGCTCAAGCAACAAGTGATCAAGGCCGTGGACGAGATTCGCGCCACCAATCCGATGGCCGGCTCCATCACCAACACGGTGACGATCGACTTTGTCGCCAACGCACAGCTCGCCGTGGGCGGATCGGCCGCCATGGTCTATCTGCCCGACGAGGGCGAGGCGCTCGTTGCCGGCGGCGGCGCCATCTATCTCAACATGGGCACACTCTTCCCCATCTACGAGCAGACGATTCCCCGCGCGGCCAAGGCGGCACACGACGCCGGCAAGCCCTGGGTGCTCGATCCGGTTGGCCTGGGCATCGGTAGCCTGCGCACCCAGCTGGTAAACGAGCTCAAGCAGTACAAACCCGCCATCGTGCGCGGCAACGCCTCCGAGATTATCGCGCTCGCCGGCCTGTGGGGTCTTGAGGGCGAGGCGGCTGATCTGAGCCGCGTACGCGGTGTCGACACCACCGACACGGTCGACGCCGCCCGCGATGCCGCCGTGGCGCTCGCTCGCTACACCGGCGGCGCCGTAGTGGTCTCGGGTGAAGTCGACCTGATCACCGACGGCACGACCGTAGCCAAGTCCCACGGCGGCAGCCCACTCATGTCCAAGATCACCGGCTGTGGTTGCTCACAGGGCGGCGTGCTGGCCGTGTACGCCTGTGCTGCCGATCCGTTTACGGCAGCCATCTGCGGCACCGCCGTCTACAACGTTGCCGGTACGCGTGCCGCTGCTGTCGCCGACGCGCCGGCAAGCTTTAAGGTCGCCTTTATCGACGAGCTCTACCGTGCGACCGCCCAGGACATTGCCGATAACCGACTCGAGCTCGAGGAGGCATAAGCCATGTCCGAGCCCGCAACCAATGCCGGCATGAACACCCTGATCGCTGTGGCCATTGCCCCATGTGGCACCGGCGACGAGCTGTCTGCCGAGGTCGCCGAAGTCGTGCGCGTCATTCGCGAGAGCGGCCTTCCCAACCGCACCACCTCGATGTTCACCGAGATCGAGGGCGACTGGGACGAGGTCATGCAGGTCGTGCGCGACGCAACCTTTGTGTTGGCGAGCAAGGGCATCCGCACCGAAGTCGTGCTCAAAGCCGATATTCGACCCGGATTTACCGACACCATGACCGGCAAACTCGAGCGCATGGAAGCACAGATCAAAAAGCAGGAGGAAGCACGATGAGCATCCGCGACAACCTTGATATCTCGGCCTATCTGGTACTCGGCCCCGAAAACACGCTCGGGCGCCCCGTGGGCGATGTGGTGGCCCAGGCACTCGATGCCGGCTTTACCTGCATCCAGGTGCGCTCCAAGGTGGCAAGCGCCCGCGAGATCATCGCGCTGACCGGCGACGCCGCGCAGGCAATCGCACAGGCTGGCAAGACCGATCAGGTCGCTTTGCTGATCGACGACCGCCTGGACTGCGTACTCGCCGCGCGCGAGCAGGGTATTGCCGTCGACGGCGTGCATGTTGGCCAGAGCGATATTCCCGTCGAGGTCTGCCGCAAGCTGCTGGGCCCCGATGCCATCGTGGGTCTTTCGGCCCGCTGCGAGGAGATGCTCGAGTACGTCAAGACCGCCGACATGAGCCTGGTCGATTACCTGGGCGTAGGCCCGCTCCACGAGACCGAAACCAAGCGCGACTGCGGACGTGCGGCCGACGGCTCCATCATCACCAAGAGCTTTGAGGACCTGGCCGCCCTCCATGCGGCAAGCCCCGTCCCCATTGTGGTGGGCGGCGGCGTCAAGACGGCCGATCTGCCGCAACTCAAGTCCACCGGCGTCGACGGCTTCTTTGTGGTGAGCGCCGTCTGCAGCGCCGACGACCCCTACGCCGCAGCCGAGGAGCTCGTCGATACCTGGCAGCAAGCATAGACCTATGCCGAGCAGCTGCTCCGCAGCCTCATATCTTCAAGAGCGGAAAGCGCATCCCAGTTTGGACGTCCATTCTGGGATGCGCTTTCCATATAGAGGGCCAGCGGAAAACGCATCCCATTCCAAGCGCAAATTTTGGGATGCGGTTTCCGCGACCGCCCCCTCGCGGAAACCGCATCCCAGTCTGAGCGCATATTCCGGAATGCGCTTTCCGTAGCAGCCCTTACCCCGCCAGATACGCTTCCAGCGCGGGCAGCGTCGCCTCCGCATCGCGACGGCCGATCTGATAGATACGCTCAAGCTCATCGGGCTCGCGGCACAGCGACGGCACCTTCACCGATTCGCTCGGCCGCACCACAAAGATCTCGCCAGCGGCCTCGCGACGCGCCAGGTCGTCGAGCGTGGCGTTATATACCTCGTGCCGGTGCTCAAGCGCCGCAACAAACTCCGGATAGTGACGATACACGCGACGCAGCATAGGCATCACGCTATTGGGCTGCTTTACAAAGCCCGCCGGCTGCGTCAGCACCACCACGTTGCGGTCATAGCCCTGCGCAAACAGCCATGCGCTGGGAATGGAATCGGCAACGCCGCCATCCAGGTACTTGTGCCCCTCAATGGCAACGGGTCGTGTTGCCACGGGAATCGCCGACGACGCCCGGATCCACTCGATATCATGCTCATCACCGTAAGGCAGGTCATGGTAGACGGCCCGCCCCGTCTTAAGATCGGTGCACACGCAGGTAAACCGCATGGGGCAGGCACGATAAGCCTCCAGGTCGATGGGATCGCGCTCGATGGGAACCTCGTGATAGGCAAACTCGGCATTGAACATGTCGCCGGTTCGCAGCCAGCTCGTCACGCTCGCATAGCGCTTGTCGGCGCAATAGGCCTTGTTGTAGCGAATGGCACGGCCGATCTGGCGCGATTTAAAGTTGTAGCCAAACGCCGCGCCCGCCGAGACGCCCACCATATGGTCACAGGTCAGGCCGCACTCCATCCATACGTCGAGCACGCCCGCCGTATACATACCGCGGTAGCCGCCTCCCTCGAGCGCAAGCCCCACCGTGGGCGTCGTATCTGGCTGTGCCATGCGACCATCTCCGTTCCTGCGTTTTAAAACGAAACAAGTATACCCGTCAACATATATCGCCTCAGTCGCATTTTCATCGAACATCGTCGCGTTACCGTTTGGCGAATAATGGCGAATAATGGCCGCCCGCAACATGGGCACCCCTACATAATTCCATACACTTGTTTATACTACTCAGTAGTTATCAGCAACGAACGTCAGCCGACAAATAAACCCAACGACGCAGCAAGGCGGGGGCTTGGAAACACGCGAGGCGTTGAGCAACAACGCGTGTGCACAACGAGCTCGCCCGACGCAATCCGCCCCGACCCCAGAAAGCCGCCTACAGCATGGATACCCCCAGCAATTACACTGAAACGCTCGAAAAGACCGTCCGCGACCTTCTCAAGCGTCAGGAGGATCTGGTCAGGACCGCCTTTACCGACCAGCTTACCGGGCTTGGCAACCGCGGCGGCTTTGCCCGTTCCCTCGAGGAGCTCTGGGAGCAGGACACCCCCGTTACCATGGCGTACATCGATATCGACAATCTCAAGCACTGCAACGACGTCTTTGGCCATGACGAGGGCAACCGCTATATTTTGCAGGTAAGCCTCTATCTCAAGCTGTATATGGAGGTGGACGAAGCGGCGTTTCGTCTGGGAGGCGACGAGTTTGCCATCCTGTCTACGATTGCAACCGAGGACGACCTCGCCGAACGTCTGGAACGCTGCCGAACGGTCCTGCTCAAAAACAACGATGCCGAGATGCCTCACTCGTATAGCTACGGAGTGGCACACGCCGACCCCGCCCTGGGCGAAGCCCCCAATCGCTTGACGAACGATGCCGACCATCGCATGTACGACTACAAGCTACGTCATGCCGTGCACCTTGATCGACGCAATATCGCACAAGCCCACACCGACGACTTCGAAATAAGCGATCGAATTTTCGACGCCCTTTCGATGCTCAACGAAGGCCGCTATTTCTTTATCGAGAACTTGGACAAACATCGAACCCTTTGGTCACAAGGCGCCTTGCGCGATCTTGGTCTTCCTTCGGAGCATATAGACAACTGTCACGATTATTGGAAAACGCGTGTCCATCCCGATGACCTTGAGGCCTATACCAACGACATCGACCAAATCTATGACGGCTCCAAACATCGTCACGTCATGCAGTACCGCGTGCGCAATGCCGCCGGCGATTACATCCTCGGCCGTGCTCGCGGGTTTCGTATCGACGGCGACGGAAATGTCCCCTCGCTCTATGTCGGCGAGCTCGTCAACCACTCGCTTGCCGAGACCGTCGACGCCGCCACGGGTCTCGGAACGCAGCGCACGCTGATCAACGCTATCGATGCCTGCCGTCGCGACCGTTGCGAGACGGGGCTTATAGCAGTGCGCGTTCGCGGCACGGCAAAGCTCAACGAGCTCTACGGGGCCGAGGCCGTCGACAACATGCTCGCCGAATACGCAGGCCGCATGCTGTCGATTACTCGCGGCAGGAGTCGCGTCTTCCGTTCACGCAACGCCCAGTTCGTCGTGCTTAGCAACAATTTGGATCACGAAGCATTCGAGCAACTGATCCAACATCTCAAAGAGGCCGTTTTCGCTCCCGTTCGAATCGCGGGCGACACTATTACCCCCGTCTGTCTTGTCGTTCCGGCCTTTTACGAGCACCTGACCAATCAAACGGCCGCCGTTTTAGGCGAACTCGACCGTCGCATTCGCACGGCCGGCGGGCTTGTTCCCAACGACAGCCTCCCCATACCCGAGGTGGAGCGCAAAAGCGCCATCGCCGAACGCATCGATCCGCTCACGGGTCTCTATCGACCCAGCGAGTTTATGCGCCGCGCCAACGAATTTCTCGAGACAAGGCGCAACGGCGCCTGGTGTATCGCCACCGTCGATATGGGGCACATGCGACTGTTCAACGAATGGCACGGACAGGCCGAGGGCGACCGCGTACTCGCCGATGTGGGCACGGTTCTCAAGGACATCGAGAATGCCGCCATGGGCGTCGCAGGGTACTGGGGCCAAGACGATTTTTGCGTACTCATCCCCTTTGAACACGACACCGTCCATCAGATCTATAGCCGCATTCGCCAGGCCGTGGCCAAGCATGATGACGGCGTGGGCTTCTGGCCGTCCATGGGCGTCTACCCCATCGACTCCAACGAGGAAATCACCATCGATGCGCAGGCCAAGGCCATGTTTACCAATCGGCGCGCAAAAAACGACTTTAAGGAGCGCATTGCCATTTTCCGCCCCGAGGAATACGAACACGAAATCGCGTTCCACCGCACGCTGACCGAATTCCAGTATGCGCTCTCAAACGGCCGCATTACCTACTACTTGCAGCCCCAGGTCGACATGGAAACCGGCGAGATCGTTGCCGCCGAGGCGCTCACACGCTGGATTGACAAGGATGGCTCCCTCATTTCACCTACCACCTTTATCCCCGCTCTCGAGGAAAGCGGTTTTGT
>URZJ01000026.1 GCA_900552395.1 uncultured Collinsella sp.
GTGTGGCCGCTTACGCTGTCGCCGGCGAGTCCAAATCGGCGCAGCAGGACGATCTTTCCGCGCACCTCGTTCAGTGTGGGAACGCGGCTCGACGTATAGAACAGTTTGGGGTTGTCGTCCAAAACCTTGGCGAAAGCCGTCGTAAGGCTCTCGTCAGTAGCCTCGTTGTTGCCTCGGGATACAAGCATGATGAGCGCTTCTGACGGATTTTCGTTCAAAAACTTTTTGAAGTAGCCAACGACATCGGAGAGATGCATGAAGTGCCCGTCTTTTTTGAGCAGGTAGCAACTTCCATGGTCGATGCCGGGGTCGTTGCCTTTTCCGAGTCGGATATCAAAATAGCGAATGCCTTCGAGCAACTGCGTGGGGATGTAGTCCTGCTGGCACTTTGCTTGCGAGGATTGGGGTTCGGTGTCGTTGTCCACGCTGCAAGTTCCCGAATCGTGCGTGCCCGGGATGCTCAGCTCGTCGAGGTACTTGTTGCCTTCGACGTGGCTCATCCAACATGGTCCGTCGACGTAGCTGCTATACGTGGTCCAGTCGATGCTGCTAACTGTGGCATTGGTCTTGTCCATGCTGTAGCCGACAAGCTCGAGCTCCCACGGAATGGAATATTTCTTTTGGCAAATCTTGTTGTTGTCTTGGTCTTTGCCTTTCGATTCTATGGCCAGGTAGTTAATACCGTTTTTCGTGTATATGCGGTCTCGAATAATATAAGTTCCGTCGAACTGGCGGTCGAACGTATAGGCGCGGCTGTCCTTATGGTCGTACTCGCCACTCCATACGTGGATGACCTTTCCATCTTTGTCCGAGTCGCCATCGACCGACCAAATGCTGTAGCCCGTCTTCTTGTGCTCTTCGAAATTGAGCAGGGTGCGGATGGCATACCAGTTTGTGCCGTCCGCATCGGTCCCTACGTGCTCAAGGATGAGCTTGCTGGACGTGCCGTCATTAAACAGGTGGCAGACGTTGCCGATGACGTTGCCGTCTTCGTTGACGCTCGCGGTGCGAAAATAGCCCGCGGGGCGAAGGCGAATGACGAAATTGTCGAGGGTGGCCGCTGACTCGGCCGTGCCGTCCGCAAAGGCTGTCCGCGGGCTAATGCCCAGCGTGGCGGTTTCGGGCAGGCTTGCAAGTGGCGACAACGCCGCGAGTCCAAGGCCCAGCGTAAACGCTCGGCGACTGATGGCATGATGTTCGGTCATAACTCCTCCATTCGCAGGGTGCGGTTATGCACTTATTTTGGTCACTTTACTGCCCGGATGTTTAAAGGTGTCGGCTCAATTGTCTGCGCGGCGCTATAAATCGGCGAGCGGACGTGCTGGGGTGCTTGTTCATGTTGTGCCGTTACCGCGCTGGGGGGGCGGTTTTGCCGCCCGGCATCTTCGCGTTCGTCGGCTGCCGGCATAAGAAAGGGAGGGTCGGTTTACCGGCCCTCCCTTAGTACGAAGCGCTGGGGTACCGTCGCTTGTTTGCGCTGCGCTCGTGTTTCCCGCTGCGCTCGCCAGTCGCTTAGCGCTTGATCTCGATATCCTCGAGCTTGACGTCCATGGCCTCGGTCTTGGCCTTGGCGATATCATCGGCAAATTCCAGGGACTTCATCATGGTCTCGACGGCGTCCTTGTGCTCCTCGACGTTGTCGATGCGCACGTAAACGCTGCCGCCTTCAACGTCGGTAAAGCACTCGGTCGTTACGCCGCCCGAGTGCGTAAAGTAAGCACTGCGCCAGGTCTTGCCGTTGTATTTAACGGGGTCGCTCTCGGTCCATCCGGAGTTGGCCTTCCACTTTGCCTCGTAGTCGAACAGTTCGTCGGCGTTCTTATCGGGGTCGAAGATGGGTATGAAGCGGTCGCTCGCATGCTCGCTCTCGGTGAACTTAAACTGGGCCCTGTCGGCGGTGTCGCCGGCAACGTCGGTGATCTCGACGCCCTCGGGAACCTCGACCTTAAACCAAATGAAGTCGGTCCTCATATCCACGGCTGGCTTTTCTGCTCCGCCGCCACCGCCACTGCCGGTAGCGCCACCGCTGCCACCGCAGCCCACCAGGGCAACTGCGGCAAAGAGACTGATGCAGAGGGTGAGAATCGCAAAGGCCTTCTTTTTCATGGTCGTGTCCTCCTCGATCTGTAATCGCCCATGGATTACCTGTCTTTACTGTACGCGCGAGCGGCTCGTTCGGGTGGGCCATGTGTCCCATTCTGGGGGCAGGATTTGCGCCGACAAGTGGCAATATACGCGGGCACAAAAGAGGGGAGGGCCGATGTCGTCGGCCCTCCCCGGGTTGGGCGCCCGTTGTTTTAATGGAGCGCATGTGCGCGGGTGCGCATAGGCACGTGCGGGTGCCCCGTTACTTGATCTCGATGCTCGAAATCTCGACTTCGCGTGCCTCGTCAACTGCTTTCTTCATGTCGTCGGGGAACTCGATGGAGTTGAGGAGTGTCTCGGCTTCTTTCTTGTGCTGGTCGAAGTTCGAGATGAGGACGTAGGCGCTTCCCGGTTCAACGTCGGTAAAAAGCATGGTTGAGATGCCGCTGTTGTCCTCGTATGTTCCGACGAGCCACGTCCTGCCGTTATACTCGACGGACCCGCCATCCTTCCACTGGAACGTATCCCCCTTCTTTTCTGCCTGGTCGGCGTGGGACTCCTCGGCCGTCAGCGCTTTTTTCCAAACGGGGATAAAGCGATCGGCCGAGGCGTTCTCGTCTTCGGGGAAGGTGAGCTGAACCCTGTCGGCATTCTTGCCGGCGGAGTCGCTTACGCCGACACCCTCGGGCATCTCGACCTTAAACCAGATAAAGTCGGTCTTCTTGGCGACGGGGGCCTTTTCCTTGCTCTCGCTCTTGGCGGTGCTGCCGCCTCCGCCCGATGCGCTCCCGCCGCAGCCGACAAGGGCAAATGCGGCAAAGAGGGCGATGCAAAGGGAAAGAATCGATAGGGTCTTTTTCTTCATGGTGGCGTCCTCCTTGTCTGCCGATGACATCACGGCGCCGCATGCTGTTGGGGTACTGATTGCGCTGGCGGCGGATGTCTCTGTGTGCTGTGCGGCTTATGCCTCCGTTCATTGCTTGTGGCCGTTGCCCGGCCGTGCCCCAACGGGTTCCTTACTTATAGATATGCCCCAGCTTGTGCTGCCCGGGAGTCTCGAAAGGTGGGCCATGTGTCCCATGTTTGTGTCGCTGCCGCCTATCGTGTGCCATAGAAATCCGCGATGGCCAGGTGCGCTGACGCTCATGTGCTTATGGGCTAGACTTAGCACCATTACGTGATCGATGCGGTCGGTCGGCGGTTGCCACCCGACCGATGTATATGACTTGAAGGTGCATGTGCATGAGCCAAGAGATGATGGACAAGACCTGCCGCGGGTTTGCCGAGGCGCTGGCCGCGCGCGAGCCGGTTCCCGGCGGTGGCAGCGCGAGCGCCTTTGTGGGCGCGCTGGGCGCCTCGCTGTGCGGAATGGTTGCCCGCTACGGTGCGACCAATCCCGCGCTTGCTGATCGTGCGGATGACCTGACGCGTGCGTTTGTCCATGCTGATGAGCTGGCCCAGGAGCTTGTCGAGTTGGTTGCCGAGGACGTTCGTGCCTATGGGCAGGTGTCCGCGGCGTACGGTATTCCGCGTGACGATCCGGCTCGAGCGACCGCGATTCAGGATGCGCTGCATGTGGCCGCTATGCCGCCGTATCGCATTATGGATGCCTGCGGGCGTGCGCTGGCGCTGCTCGAGGACATGGCCGACAAGGGTTCGCGTCAGCTGCTGTCCGATGTGGCGTGCGGCGCCGTGTTCTGCCGTTCCGCTATGCAGGGCGCGAGCTTGACGCTCTTTGCCAACACCACGTCTATGAAGGACCGGGCGCGCGCCGAGGAGCTCGAGACCGCGTGCGATGAGCTGCTGGACACGTGGTTGCCGCGCGCCGATGCGCTGGCGCGCCGCGCCGCCGACGCTGCAAGGAAGAGGGGATAGCCATGGCTGAACTGCTGAAGGGCGCTCCCGTCGCCCGCGCGCTGACTGAGGAACTTGCTGCTCGCTGCGCAGCCCTGCGCGAGCGAGGCGTTGTTCCGACGTTGGCTATCGTGCGTGTGGGTGAACGCGAGGACGACCTATCCTACGAGCGCGGTGCGCTCAAGCGCTGCGAGAAGGTTGGCATTGAAGCTCGCCGCGTTTTGCTTCCCGCCGATGTTTCTCAGGTCGAGCTGTTGACGGCCATCGAGGACATCAATACCGATTCGGCTGTCCATGGCTGTCTGATGTTCCGCCCGCTGCCCGCCGGCCTTGACGAGAACACCGTCGCCACAGCGCTCGATCCCGCCAAGGACGTTGACTCCATGACGCCCGCTTCGCTGCTCACCACGCTTTCGGGGCGCGGCGAGGGTTTTGCTCCTTGCACGGCTGAGGCCGTGTTGGCGCTACTGGATCATTACGGCGTTGAGCTGGATGGGGCCAAGGTCGCGGTCGTTGGTCGGTCGCTGGTGATCGGGCGTCCTGTTGCCGCCATGCTTACGGCGCGCAATGCGACCGTGACGACGTGTCATACGCATACGCGCGACCTTGCTGCCGAGTGCCGTGCGGCTGATATTGTGGTTGCGGCCGTTGGACGCGCGCGCACGATTGGCGCGGATGCGGTTCGCGAGGGCCAGACGATCATCGATGTGGGCATTAACTGGGACGAGGCCGCCGGCAAGCTGGTCGGCGACGTCGATTTTGATGCTGCAGAGCCGATCGTTGGCTCAATTACTCCCGTGCCGGGTGGCGTGGGCGCTGTAACGACGGCGATTCTCGCCAAACACGTGATCGAGGCGGCCGAGCGCGCATCGAAATAGGTTTTTGACCACAAGGGCTGCCGAGGCCGTGGTTTCGCCCTTTTTGCGCCGAAGCGATACACTGTTATCGTTTGATTTCTTCGCTCAAGGAGGATGCCCATGCCGTGCACAACGATTTTGGTTGGTAAGAACGCGAGCTACGACGGGTCGACGTTGGTTGCCCGCAACGAGGACTCGTCCAACGGGGTGTTTGAGCCCAAGCGTATGCGCGTGGTGCATCCCGACGAGCAGCCGCGCGTCTACACGAGCGTCCTGAGTCACCTGACCGTTGAACTGCCTGATAACCCCATGCGCTACACGAGCGTCCCCGATGTTGTTCCGGGCCACGGCATCTGGGCCGAGGCCGGTTTCAACGAGCTCAATGTGGGCATGTCCGCAACCGAGACGCTCACCACCAACGAGCGCGTTCGCGGCGCCGACCCGCTCGTCGACTACGTGCCCGCCAAGGGCAACGAGGGCGAGGACGGCTATGTTCCGGCGCAGCCCGGCGGTCTGGGCGAGGAGGACATGGTGACCCTGGTGCTGCCATATGCCAAATCCGCCCGCGACGGCGTACGCATTCTGGGCGACCTGCTCGAGCGCTATGGTACCTACGAGAACAACGGCATCGCCTTTAGCGATGTGGACGAGATCTGGTGGCTCGAGACCATCGGCGGCCACCACTGGATCGCCAAGCGCGTGCCCGATGACGCCTATGTGACCATGCCCAACCAGCTGGGTATCGACAGCTTTGACCTGGATGACGCCGAGGGCGCCCAGGCCGACCACATGTGCTCCGCCGACCTGCGCGCCTGGATGACCGAGTGGCATCTGGACCTGACGCTGGGCGTTGAGGGCGACGGCCCGGCTGCGGTCTTTAACCCGCGCGAGGCCTTTGGCTCGCACAGCGACAGCGACCATGTCTACAACACGCCGCGCGCCTGGTACATGCAGCGCTGCCTCAACCCCAGCGACGTGTGGGATGGCCCCGACGCCGACTACACGCCCGAGAGCGACGACATTCCCTGGAGCCGCGCGCCCGAGCGCAAGGTGACCATCGAGGACATCAAGTACGTACTCTCGAGCCACTACCAGGGCACGGAGTACGACTGCTACGGCAGCAAGGGCACGCCCGCTACGCGTGGCGCCTATCGCCCCATCGGCATCAACCGCAACAGCCAGCTCGCCGTGTTGCAGCTGCGCCCCTATGCGCAGCCGGCGTATCGCGCCGTGCAGTGGATGGCCTTTGGTTCCAACTCGTTTAACGCGCTGGTTCCGCTGTACGCCAACGTCGAGACCATGCCCGAGTACTATGCCGACACGCAGGCTCGCGTAACGTCCGAAAACTTCTACTGGGCCAACCGCCTGATCGGCGCCCTGGCCGACGTCCGTTTCCATGAGTGCGGCCGCGCTGTGGAGGACTATCAGGAGAAGGTCGGTGGCATGGGCCACAAGCAGATCCATGACGTCGATGCTGCCGTAGCCGCTCTGCCCGAGGCCGAGGTACCTGCCGAGCTTGCACGCGCCAATGAGACCTTTGCCGAGCGTGTTCGCGTAGAGACCGATGCTCTACTGGGCAAGGTGCTCTATACCACGAGCTGCGCCATGAAGAACTCTTTCGCGATGAACGACAACGTGAGGTAGGGATTTCCCGTCGATCGAATAGCGCTAAAACGCTTTGTCGCTTTCACTCAATCTTGGGTACAAGAACGCCAATGCAGTTGTTTGTGATTGGAGACAACCATGGTTATGAAACTCGATCAGCTTGTTAACGGTGCCATTAACGTGGGCTTTGGCGCCGCTGCCGTTGCCGTTGAGGGCGGCAAGAAGGTTCTCGACGACCTCAATACCAAGGGCGAGCAGGTCCGCAAGGACGCCGGCGCTCCCGATATCGCCCGCAGCGTGTCCGACATGTTCGAGCAGGCGGGCGGCACCATCTCCGATCTGTCCGAGCGCCTGGGCATGCAGGGCGAGACCGCGGCGCAGCGCGTGCTCGACGAGCTCATCCTGGCTCGCGTCCGCGTTATGACCGCCCCCGAGCGTACGGCCTTCCTGGCCCACGTGCGCGACATCGTCGATTCGGTCGAGGACAACGTGACCTCGGTACCCGTCGAGTCTGTTGAGCCCGACGATGCAGGGGACGCCGAAGAGGCCGAGTAGCAGCGCAGATGGCAGATTCCACCACCGATTACAACAATCTAGATCCCTTGGGTGACGAGGCGGCGGTTGTCGATGAGGTCGACGCCGCCGTCTCGGGCGCTCGCAAGAAGCCGCGCGCTGTCGATATGGTGCCAGAGGAGCCCGACGCGATGGCGCCGGACGAGGAATACCAGCTCACGCCGGCGGGTCGCCGCGAGCGCATCGGGCAGATTGTTCGCCTGGTCAAAAAGTACCGTGTGTGGGATAACCTTACGCCGGTTCGTTTGCGCCGCCTGCTTGAGGAACTCGGCCCCATGTTCGTCAAGATGGGGCAGATTCTGGCCAACCGGTCCGAGATTCTGCCGCAACGCTTTTGCGACGAGCTGCGTCGTCTGCGCTCCGACGTGGAGCCGGTGCCGTACGAGGTCGTACTCAGTTGTCTGGAAGAAGAATACGGCCTGCGCCTGGGGGAGATGTTCGATGCGATCGACCCCAATCCGCTTGGTAGCGCATCGCTCGCGCAGGTGCACCGCGCTCGTCTGGTGACGGGCGAGGACGTGGCCGTCAAGGTGCAGCGCCCCGGTGCGCAGCAGGTTATGGCACAGGACATCGATATCATCCGCTCGGTGGTGCGTATCGTTTCCAAGTTCGTCAACACCGATCAATTCGTTGACCTGCACGGCGTAGTCGAGGAGTTGTGGACCTCGTTTCGCGAGGAGACCAACTTTTTGGCCGAGGCCAAAAACCTCAACGACTTCTACGAGTTCCATAAGAGTGTTCATGGCGTGACGTGCCCTAAATCCTATCTGGACCTGTGCACCGAGCACGTGGTGGTTATGGACTACGTCGACGGCATTTCGATCGCCGATCCTGAACGCTTGGTGGCCGAGGGCTATGACTTGGAAAAGATCGGTGCCGCAATCGTCGAGGATTACTCGACGCAGGTGCTCGATGACGGCTTTTTCCATGCCGACCCGCATGCGGGAAACATTATTCTCAAGGACGGCATCGTTTACTTTATCGACTTGGGCATGGTCGGACGCATGTCGAGTCACGATCGCGGTATCGTCAAGGACATGATTTTCGCCGTGGCCGAGGGTGACGTGCCCAAGCTCAAGGATTCGCTCATGCGCTTTGCCGTGACGCGCGGCGACTCGGCCGAGCTCGACCATTCGGCCTTTTTGTCCGACTTGGACTTTATCGTCGCCGACTTTGCGGGTCTTGATCTTAAGGACCTGGATATCGGCGAGTTTTTGACCTCGCTGCTCAATCTGGCACGCAAAAATGACGTTGAGCTGCCGAGCGTGGTAACGATGTTCGCCCGCGGCATGGTGACGCTCGAGGGCCTGTTGACCGAGTACATGCCCAACGTCAACATGATCCAGATCATTCAGACGCATATCAAAAACGAAAAAAGCACTTATGCGCGCGTGCGCGACATGGGACGCGATCTTGCCGCGAGCAGCTATCGCGCGGCGAAGGGCTCGCTCGAGGCGGCCGAGTATCTTGGCCTGGCTTCGCGCATGCTCACGCGCGGCCAGCTTAAGGTGAACACGCAGATCATGAGCAGCGATAAGGCGCTGCGACAGCTGGGCGGAATTATCGACCGTATGTCGATGGCAATTGTGATTGCTGGCCTGTTTATCGGTTCGTCGGTGGTGTACTACGCGCGCATCGAGCCGGTTGTGTTTGGTATCCCGGTCATTGGCTTTATGGGCTACGTCAGCGCACTGGTGCTGGCGCTTATGCTGGGCCGCAATATCTGGCTCAACAGTCACGGCGGCAAGCACTAGAGGCCGCGACCGTCACCGCATTTTCCTATCGCAAACAATAGCTTTTACCTTGGGCTTCGCCTGCGTGCGAGGCCCTTTTGCGTGATACCATTTTGACGGTAATAATCGATGGCCTAGATGGTGGTGCGGAGACGCACGAATGCGCGGTTTACCTGCGCGTTTGGGAGAATTGGGGTGCAAGTCCCCGGCTGTACCAGTAACCGTAATTCCTCTTGGCTCGGGATGTTCGCGTCGCAGATCGGACGACGTGCCCGAGTCGTTAAGGTTAAGTCGGATCGCCTCCCATCTTGCATGCGGCTGCGGCGTATGCCGCCGGTGTGCATAGGGCTCTGGAGGGAAGGGGGACCCCGATGGGGGAACTCGAGCGCAACATGCGCGATGACGTGGGGCGGCCTCAAGGCAACGCTCCAAGTACAGACAATGGGAGACAAATGGATATGTTTGTGGACGAGCGCCAGCGCGTCTCGCATCGCCGTGGCGCGATTGCGCGCGGCGTAGCCAAGCGCGGCCTGGTGGCATTCCTGGCCTTCGCGATGGCCTTTGGCACCACGCCGGCTCAGCTGTGGGCCGAGGGCGCCGAGGGCATTGCCGAGGCTGTGGCTCAGGCTGCGACGCCGGGCGAGGGCACGGGTGCCGCGGACGGTGCTGCCGACGGTGTCGTTTCTGAAACCGGCTCTAACGCGAGCGATGCGTCGGTTAACGATGGCGCTTCGGCGAATGCCGCAGATAGCAACGGCGTAGCGTCGGACGATTCTGCCGCAGTCGAGGCTTCTACTGCTTCGCCGGATTCATCCGAACAGAACGTCAAAAGTGTTGTAGCCGCTTCCGATGAGGCTGAATCTCAGCCTACCGAAGCCGCAAGCCAAGAGGTCGCGGCCACGTGCTCCGTCGTCGGCACCGACGCCAAGGGCGCCCAGCAGACCTGGGCCGCCGCGCAGCAGATCGCTCTGAAGGAGGGCTCGACCGCGGCCGACCTCTCCGAGCAGCTCTTCAGGCAGGCCGGCCTCAAGGCCGACTACGACCCCAACGGCTCCTGGGGCTGGGCGCTCAACTCGATCACGTCGCCCTTCGACGCGGGCCGCACGCTCGCCTACGACCCGGCGACCGGCGCGCGCTGGCAGCTGTTCGTCAACGGCAGCGCCTCCGCGGTCGGCGCCGGCGGCTACACGCTCAAGGACGGCGACTCCGTCGTCTGGTGCTACTCGAAGTACGGTGACCCCGCGCCCGCCAATCAGATTTCCGTTAGCTGCACCGTTGTCGGCCAGGACGCCTCGGGCGCTCAGCAGACATGGGCGCAGCCCACGACAGCTTTGGTGGAAGAGGGCACGACCGCTGCTGATCTTTCCGAGCAGGCCTTTAAAAAGGCCGGCATTGGCGCCAAAACGGGGAAAAGCACGTACGGCTGGTATCTCGAGTCGCTGACTTCACCGTTCAACAAGACCGTGACGCTTTCGAGCGAGAAAGTTAACGAAAACACTTGGAAATTCTGGCAGTTCTTCGTTAACGGTCAGGCGGCCAATGTCGGCGCGGGCAATTACACACTCAAGGCCGGGGACAAGGTTGCCTGGGTCTATGGCTTTGATGGAACCATGCCCGGCCAGGTTTCCGTTTCAATGGAGATCATCGGTAAGAAGGATGAGAAGGCGCAGCGCTGGACCGATCCTTCGACGCAGGTGTTTGTCGAGGGCACGACGATCAAGGACGCTTCCGCTGCCTACTTCGATGCCATTGGCATTGAGTCCAAGATGTACGACCAATTTGGTTATTGGGGTGTTCATAGTCTTGTCTCCCCGCTTGATGGCACCGAGCTGTCGGGTGCATGGTCGTTCTTTGTCAACGGCGTTCCCGGGCCTCAGCTCGATAGCGATTACGTGCTCAAGTCGGGCGACAAAATCGTCTGGGCTTACGCCCCTGGCGACACCGTTCCTAATCCCGATGAAGTCGTAGTCGATCCGAGTGCTTCGCGCCCGACCGATTGGAAAGCCGACTGGAGTGGCAATTACAATGCGGTGGTCAAGAACGTGTCCACGCCTACGGGCGCGCTGGCAAGCTCTTGGACGTTCGATTGGAGGGCCTACTCGGGTGCCACGTATCCCAATGCGAGTGAGCCTATTGTCGTGAACGGCAACATTTACCTTGCCGTGAACAAGCGTTTGCTTAAGATCGACGCCGAGTCGGGCAAGGTGCTTGCCGAGTCGAACCTTCAGACTGCGATTGGCTACACCACGCGTCCGATTTATACGAAAGGCTTGGTCATCGTCCCGCTCGACGGCGGTGCGGTCCAGGCTCTGACGGCCGATACGCTGACGACGGTTTGGGTTACTGACTCTGTGAGCAAATCTGCCCAGTCAAATTCCCAGCTGACGGTCGATGGCAACTATCTCTACGTTGGCACCGTTGATGTCGACTATGGAACGAGTACGTACAATAACGGTCACCTGACGCGTATTAATATACTGACCGGCGCTGTTTCTTGGCAGCATGTTAATGCTGATGAGGGCTACTACTGGACGAGCGCTACAGTGGGCGACGGCTATATTCTGGTTCCGACGAGTGCGGGTACCGTTGAGATGCTTAGCAAGTCGACGGGTGATGTGCTCGGCAGCGTTTCGGTTGGTGCCATCGTCAACTCCGGCTGTGTACTGTCCAAAGACGGCAAGCATGCCTATGTGATCTCGCGTGACGGCAAGCTCCACGTGCTGGCACTGTCGGACGCAAACGCAAGGGCCTCTTCGCGCATTTCCGAAGAACGCGTCATCGATCTTGGTCTTACGGGTTGTGCCTGCATGCCCACGCTGTATGGCAATAAGCTAATTGTCGGTGGCGAGGTTTCTGGCGGTTCGGCGCTGGCGATTGTCGACCTTGATAATGACTTTGCTACGACGTTGGTTTCGTCTGCCGATGGCTCCGTGCTTCCTGCCGGTGGCATCAAGGGCGCACCGCTCGTGAGTGTCCAGGCGGATGACGCGTACGTTTATTTCACTGTCAACTATGGTGCGACTTCCGACTATGTGAGCTACACCTCGGGCGGTGGCGTGTATCGCTACAAGATGGGTGACGCGCAGGCGACCGGTGCGTTTAGCGCAGCGGGACACAACAATTACTGTGACTCGCCGATTGCCTGCGATGCCAAGGGTAACCTCTACTACATCAACGATTCCGGCACGCTTTTCAAGCTGAGTGGTGGCGTTAAGGTCTCGTTTGAGACTGGCGAGGGTTCTAAGGTCGACTTCCAGACTACGGCCGACGGCAAGTTGGTCAAGCCGGCCGATCCGACGCGCGATGGCTACACCTTCGCTGGCTGGTATACCGATGAGGCTTGCATGCAGGCGTATGACTTTAGCACGCCGGTGACGGCCGATCTGACGCTGTATGCCAAGTGGACCAAGAATGCTGTTAACCCTGGCGGCAATGGCGGTGCTGGTTCCAACGGCGGTAGCGGTTCTGGTGCCGGTTCCGGCACTGGCGCTGGCACGGGCTCCGGCTCCGGCACGAAGGGCCAGCAGGCTGGCGGCGCTGTCGCCCCGGGTCAGAAGCCGGTGACCAAGACGACGGTGTCGACCAAGACCGAGACCAAGGACAACAAGTCCGACAAGAAGGACTCCGATAAGTCCGACAAGAAGGACGAGAAGAAGTCTGACAAGAAGGACAGCAAGTCCGACAAGAAGTCCGATTCCAAGTCCGATACGGGTGCTGCTTCCACGACTGCTGCTAAGAAGTCCTCTAGTGCTTCCGAGCAGGAGACTGGCACCAACCCGCTCGCCATTGTTGGCGTTGCCGCTGGCGTCATCGGTCTCGCCATCGTCGGTGTGTTCGTGTTCACCAAACGTCGGTAGGTGAGGGCTGTGTCCAATAAATCCAAGGACGCTGACCCCAAGCAACCAGATTCATCGTTCATTCAGTTCGACGATGCAAAGCAAAAGGGCGCCGCTTCGGCGGCGTCCGCCCCTCGTCGCAAGGCGCTCCTTGGCGTTCTGACTGCCGCGTGCACCATTCTGACCGTCGTCTCGCTGGGTTTCGTCCATCCTTCCGAGAGCGGCGCCTGGTCCATTGACTGGATCGTTCAGACCGTGACGGGGGAGAGCGTCGTCACCAAGGACACCAAGGGGTCTGGCTCGTCTGCCGAGGCCAGTTCCAAGGATTCCAAGTCATCGAATGACGCAAAAGATGAGTCCAAGCATTCTGATGAGTCCAAGCATTCTGATGAGTCCAAGTCCAAGGACGATTCCGAGTCTTCAAACAAGGAATCGGACAAGAACTCGGATAACAAGAAGTCCGAGGACCAGGACGGCAAGAAGTCTGGCGATAAATCCGCTGCCCAAAATACGGGAGCCGGTGATACTTCCAATGCGTCTGGCGGTGCTTCTTCGGGCGGTGGCCAGTCGTCTGATGGAGTTTCATCCTCTAATGGTGGAAACGCCTCCTCGGGCGGCCAGAGCGGCTCGCAGGAGTCCAGCTACGTAACAGTGACGGTTTCGGTCACATCGAGCGCTGTGGGCAATCCTGTGTCTTCTGGTGGCACCTTTACCTTTAACGAAGGCGCTACCGTCTACGATGCCCTGTGCGCGCTGGGCCTTTCTGTCAACGCACATGGCTCGTCGTACGGCACGTATGTCTCCGCGATTGGTGGTTTGGCCGAGAAACAGTACGGCGGTACGAGCGGCTGGATGTACTCCGTCAACGGCACAACGCCCATGACGGCCTGCAGCAACTACGTTCTCTCCAACGGCGACAACGTGGTCTGGTATTACGTTACAGGCTAGAGGCCTCGACATAGCGCGCCAGACGGGCGGTTCGGACAAACATCCGGGCCGCCCGTTTTTCATGCGAATGGGATTGGGTCGCCGGGTCTCTCGGCAAACAAAAAACCGGTTGGAACGGGAATTCCAACCGGTTATACATTCAAGCAAATAATGAATCGACTACGACCGTGCGCCCTCGAGGAAGAAGCGGCGGCTGAAGTAGTTGTACCAGGTGACGAGGAACGTGGCGATGGCCTTCATGGCCTGGTAGCCGATGCTCAAAAACGTGACGCCCACAAACATGTATAGGTCGTTGAGGCCCAGACCGATCACCGATAGGATGGTGAAGATCGTGAACTCGCGCTTGCGGCTCATGCCCTCGCGATGGTCGAACACGTACTTCATGCTGAGCCAGTAGTTGACCACGACGGACGTGATGAACGAAACCGTGGTGCTCATCAAAAAGTCGAGGTGGAACAGCTCGACAAGCGCAATGAGCATGCCCCAGTCGATGCCAAAGGAGATAAGGCCCACGACAGCGAACTTGAGGAACTGCTTAGTATGAGGTTGTGCCAGTGCCGTGCGCACGTAATCACATCCAATGCGTTGATGAATCGAGCAACGAGTTACTTTAGAGCTTTTGAAAGGGAAACGTAAGGTCTTTGGCAAGAACTATACGAACTCGCCAAATATTCAAGAGCTAATCCGTAAACGTTGAAAATTTGCCCGTAAACGAGCGGCGCCCACGGACGATACTGCGCTGAGTGCGCATCGTCCGTGGGCGCCGTAATGCTGTGGGGGGGTCGAGCTATTTGG
>URZJ01000027.1 GCA_900552395.1 uncultured Collinsella sp.
CTGAGACCCTAAAGGGATGAAATCTAATAAAAGGTCCTCGGTAATTACCATAATCTTGTAGTAGTGTTTTCCACAATCTTATAGTAGCCCAGTTCAAAAACGTTATTTATAGAGCCGAAATCTCAGACCCTAAATAACAATAGCCACCACAATGGGAACTGTCCCCATTGTGGTGGCTTGCAGACGAGTTAACTTATTCGACTATCGCGCGCCGGCCGTGCCCGAGTCTAGAGCGTGGCAAGTCGCTTGGATTCGCGGACGGCGAGAGCGATGGAGATAAGACCGGTGATGGCGTCAGCCGCCACCAAGGCAAACCAGACACCCTGAACGCCCATCATGTTGCCAAGCAGGTACATAAGCGGCACGGAGCAGATCACGTAGCGGAGCAGACCGGTGAACGTGGCGATACCCACCTTCTCAACCGCCTGGAAGTACATCGACATGGTCATGGCCAGGTAACCAAGGGCCACGGCGAGCACCACGATGCGCGTTGCGGACGCGGCAACCTCAACAAGCTCGGGGTCACTGCCAGCAAAGAACGCGCAGACCGGCGTGGCAGCGAGCCACAGCGCAATGGTCACGAGCGCAAGCGTCACGACCTGGTACTTAAGCGTGCAAGAGAGCGTTTCCTTGAGGCGCGTCCACGCCTTGGCGCCGGCGTTGAAGGCGGCAATGGGCTGCAGGCCGTACGAGAAGCACTGGGCGACCATCATGGTTATGTAGAGGATATAGCCGTTGATCACACCAAAGGCCGCGATGTAGAGCGAACCCATGTCGCCGCCGAGCTGGCCAAGCAACGAGTTGGCAACGGTGTTGAAGATGAACGTGGCAGCTTGCACCAAAAAGAACGGGAAACCAATCTTGATGATCTGGCCGCAGATGGCCATGTCGAGTTTGAGGTCGGCGGCGCTGATCTGGAGCTGCGACTTCTTACCACCGATGAACCAGAAGATACCGATGGCCCAGATACCGATGGAAAGACCGTAGTACACGCCAGCTCCCATAACGCCAAGCTTGAGTACAAACGTGGAAAGCGCAAGCCAGCAGATAGCGACGATGGCAGACATGGTCATGAGGTTGGCCTGGATCTGAACCTTCTCGTCCACACGCATGACGGCGGTGACCATCTGACCAATGACCGTGAGCGGCAGCAGCACGGAGAAGGTGCGCACGCCGGCAACGGTATCGGCCATGATGTCGGGCGTGGCGCCGAAGAATGCGCAGATGGGCTCGGTAAACACAGCCATCACCACAGCAAGCAGCACACTCACAATCGTGGTAAGCCAAAAGCCCTGGCTAAACGCCTTGCTGGCGCCCTTAATGTCGCCGGCACCCAAAAGGTTGCCCACCACGGCGGGCACGCCGGTGCCAAACAGGTTACCAAAGGCCAGGTTAATGTACTCGACCGACATGATGATCGAGACACATGCCAGGCCGTGGGCACCCAAGCCCCAGCCCATGACAAGGCCCTCCAGGACCACCATGATGATTTGGGCAAGCATACCCTGGCCGGTGATGATGGTGTACTTGCGCACCAGGCCGGGAATCGGCTGCGAGGCAAGCTCACGCTCCTCCTCAACAGCGGCGGTTGTTTCTTCTGCCATTGTTCTCCCCTTTCCATGAGAGATTGATGAATGGATGGATGGATGGATGGGCGGCACGCACAGGCTGTGGCACCGCCCAGCGATGCAGCAGCCCCGCTAGGCCTCGTAGACCACCTTGCCGGCAATCATCGTGAGAGACGCCGTGGCCTCGAGGACCTCAGCCGGTTCGCAGTCAAAGAGGTTGCGGTCGAGCACACAGATATCAGCCTGTTTGCCGCATGCGAGCGTACCGATGCGATCCTCGGCATGCATGGCGTAGGCGCTGCCGTAGGTGTAGGCGCGCAGGGCCTCGGCCATGGTGATGCGCTCCTGCGGGAACCACCCTTCTGGGTTGGAACCGTCCTCGAGCATGCGGAAGACTGCGCCGTACACCTCCTCCATGGGCTCCAAGCCCACAACGGGGAAGTCGCTGCCCAAGTGCACCACGGCACCGCTTGCAAGCAGGCTGTGCAGGGGCCACGAAAGCGCTGCACGCTCGGGGCCCACGGCATCGTCCTTGGCAAGGTCAGCCATATCGAGCAGCATGTGCCACGGTTGCATGCCGGGGCATATACCAAGCTCCGCGTAGCGCGGCAGATCCTCGGGCTGAACCGTCTCGTTGTGCTCCATGGAGTGGCGGCAACCCCGCTTACCATGCAAGCGCTCGCCCTCCTCAAAGCAATCAAGCACAAAACGCACCGAGCGATCGCCGATCGTATGGACGCGCGTGTCAACGCCCCATTCCTGCGCCCTGACAATGGCGGCACGGATGCGCTCTGGATCCTCCGCGGGCTCACCGCAGGTATCGGGCGCGTTGGAATAGGGTTCAAGCATCCAAGCGGTGTGGTCGGAGCACACGCCATCAAGAAACTGCTTAAAGCCGTGCCACTCGACCTGCGTACCCGAGAAGGCGTATTTCTCCTTGATCTGCTCGAGCGTTAAGGACTCGTTTTCGAACAGATCGGTGTACAGGAACACGCGCAGTGGCAAGTCGCCCTTGGCATTAAGACCTGCCAACACCGCATACGGGTTTTCCATGCTCACAAACGTAGGATTGACCATGCCGACCGTAGTGATTCCCAGGGCATTGGCGCGCCGGGCGGTTTTTGCAAACGACGCGTCAACAACCTCGGGCGCTGGGTCGTAGACCTCATCCATAAAGAAGGAGCCGGCATTGTTGGAAAACACGCCCGTCAGGTTGCCGTCGGCATCCTTAAGGATCTTGCCGCCTGTAGGATCGGCCGTCTCGGTAGTAATGCCGACTTTCTCGATAGCGCAGGTATTGGCACTAAACGTATGCATGTCGACCTGCTGCAAAAATACCGGACGGTCCGAGATGTATTTGTCAATCATCGCAGCCGTGGGCATCTCGGGGATATCCCACTGGAACTGAATGATTTGGCAGCCCAGAATCCACTCATTATCGGGATGGGCGTTCGCAAACGCCACGACACGCTCCATCGCCATCTCAAAACTGGTGCAATCGATAAGGTTGACGGCAAAATCGGGGTCGGTCATAAACGCACCCTGAGCAAAATGCGTGTGCGAGTCAATCAGGCCAGGCATAACGAGCTGATCGCCAAAGTCGCGCACCTCAGTATCGGGGCCGATAAACGGCGCCAAGTGGGCATCGTCACCGCAGGCAACGATCTTATCGCCACGCACGGCAACGCCGCCCTTAAACGGTTCGAGCCCATCGCCGGTAAAAACGGTGTTGCTCTTGATAACTACATCAGCCTTGTCCATGTGAGCCTCCTCAGGCATCTTTGGTTGCAACGCGGACGCACCGCCCGCGTGGGCACTCGGTTGGGAGCGTAGCGCTCCCGCATCGGCGCGTGCCTACAAGCCGTGCTCGGACGTCTGTCCCACGTCCGCGGCTTCGCGCTACACCCATTGATACACAGGGGCAAATCCGTGCCAAGGCCAGGGATCGCAAACGGTCAGTTTAAGCAGGTTTACACGCTTTACCTGCAGGTTTATTGTCTGAGATTATTACCGCGTCATTACGCCCAACGGCGTGCCCGCCCACACGGCAAGACCCGCATGCAAGGAAGAATAGGACTAGGAACGCCAAAAGGCATCTATGAGGTCATCTCGGTTGGAGACACCGCTTTTAACGTAGATGCGATGCAAGTGCGCCTTGACCGTGCCAGGGCTGATGACCAACTCGCTGGCAATGTTTTGGGCGTCGTTGCCCTTCAGCACCAGCGTGAGCACCTCCTGCTCGCGCCGCGACAGCTTATGGGCATCGGCATAGATCACAACGCGTGATGCTAGATCGTCCCCAGAGCGTGCGCTCTCGGCCGCCACGTCCTCATCGGCACGCGGATGACGGGCATACACGCGCAGGATATGGCTAAACTGGCAAAAGAGTTGGACCGCGCATGCCACGAGCAGCACGTTTTCGGAGATATTGCGCTCGGACAGATACCACAAAAAGAGGCTGATGACGGGGTTTTGAGAGTCGGGGCGGCAGAGCAAAATCATGTAGGTGTCCTCGGCGATTACGCAAAACGCAAGAACGAGTGCCACCTTCCAAAAGAGCTTTGAGCGGTCGAGGTCGAGTTTCTCAACACGCGTGGCCCTGTGCCGGTAATGCCAGGCGGCATAGGCAAGACATCCTACATTGCCCAGGTCACGCGTGAGCCAAAAGAGATACTGCTGCATCTCTCCGGCAGCACCGCTGCGAGGCACCAGCACCAATTGCAAGATTGAAAACGGCACGATAGCAAGTCCGAGCATGCGCGACGTCGGCCTTTTGCGCAAGCGCGCAAACATCCACAGTACCACGCAGGCATAGATGGCAATACCGAGCACGCAGCGCAGCAAGGGGTGCTGCAACGGCTCGCTAAAGGTAACAGCGTAGTCGTATTTGAGCCGATTGTACTCGTCAAAAAAAATGACCGACATATCGAGCATGTAGAGCAAAAAGCCCGCCGCGGCCACCAGGCTGTCGCGACGGCGCGTCATGAGCCAAACCACCAATGCCACGGCACTGGTCACCAGAGCCACACCCATGATAATTGTGGTGTAGATATAGAATGCGAAGCTCATGTCCCATTACAGTCTGAAATAGGCCATCGATAAATTTCGATGGCGAGCATTCGGCGCATTGCCTACGATACGGGCAAGCCCCGAGGGGCCGCCGATCGGGCGCCTCCGGATGGCCGTCTGCCCCTGCCCCGTAGAGGGCCCGGGGGGTGTTGCCACCGGGGGCGCTCGCCGCTCCGGACGACTGATAGGAAACTGCCGGGCGCAAGCGCCACGGCCAGGTAATGTGGGTGTCGCGGGGAGGGGTTCCGATCGGCCTACCGATTGGAGGATACCACCGTGGCACCAATTAGAATGCCGGAAGCCGTCATCGGGCTCGATGTCGGGAAATCGTCCCACTGGGCATGCGTCGCGACTCGAGATGGCGAGGTGCTGTTGAGCACCCCCGTCGCGAACAGGGAGGACGACCTGGACTCGCTGTTCGGCCGCTTCCCCGATGCGCTCGTGGTCGTCGACCAGTCGCGCAACATAGGCGCCCTCGCGCTCGCCCGCGCCAGGGCGGCCGGGATGTCGGCGGCGTACCTGCCGGGACTCGCGGCGCACGGGGCCGCCAGGCTCTTCGCCGGCGACGCCAAGACCGACGAGCGAGACGCGATGGTCATCGCGAAGACGGCGCTTGGCATCCCCGACGCGCTCCTGCCGGTCGGAGACCCGGGTCCGACGATTGCGGCGGCGAGGGCGCTGGCCGCCCAGAGGAACTTCCTGACCTGCGAGAACACTAGGAATAAGAACCGGCTGCGCAGCATCCTGCTGGAATCGTGCCCCGCCTTCGAGGCACTGGTCGACCTGTCCGACGGGCCCCAGCTGAGGCTCATGGCATCCCTCGGCGGGGCCTGGTCGGTAGCCGACGCCGGGCCCCGCAGGGCGGCGGCGCTCACGCGTGGGGCGGCGCGCGGTAAGATCGAGGCCCTCGTCCGCTCGACAACCTCCTCGACAAGGCCGGATGCGTCGGTCGTCGCCGCCGAGGACCGGGCGGTGAAACTGCTCGCGCGCAGGATATCCGAGAACTCGGCGGAGATCGAGGCGATCACGGCGGAGATCTCCGCCCTGCTCGAGGGCGACGATACCTACCGATGCCTCCTGACGGTGCCGGGCATCGGGCCCAAAACCGCTTCCGAGCTTGCGATCTCCATCGACATCGAAGACTTCCCCAGTCACGACAGGCTCGCGTCGTACTGCGGCCTGGCGCCGCGCAACCGCCAGTCGGGAACCTCGATCTCCTCGGTGACGGCATCGCGCCAAGGCAACAAGAGGCTGAAGAACCTGCTCATATTCTCATGTAACTGCCTTACCCGGACAGAGGGGAGATGGGGCGACTACTACACCAGGTGCCGGGAGCGGGGCATGTCGCACGGCAAGGCGCTCAAGGCGCTGGCGCGAAAGAGACTGAAGGTCATCTACGCGGTCATGCGAGACAGGGTGCCTTACGCAGCCTAGCCGAAACGCACCGAGCAGACTGAAGCCCACCGGCCTAATGGCTTGGCGTCAGCATGCCGCGATTCGGTCGCACGGAGAGCATTTCCCAGTTGACAAAACTATAGGAACACCCCCCCTGTTCAGATGCTGTGAGGATGTTGACAGATTCTTTGCCGCAAGATTAGACTCACCGATTAAACGTACTGTATCGTTTAGATAAACAAGCTGTGTCTCACCGATGAAAGGAGATGCCATGACACCGATCGCTCCGCTCAAGATGCTCGTCGCGCCCGCCGCCAAGGCCATCACCCGACTCGGTTCTTCCATGACCTACGACGATGTCCCCTGCGCCGTTGAGGCGCGTTCGGACAGCTGCCCCTACCTGGGCCACGTCCCCTACTTTGCGCCTAAGCTCGTTTCCGATCCCGAGCACCGCGAACAGTAATCCAAGATGCACCAAGCGCCGCGTAACTCGCGGCGCTTACTGTTTTGGTGCAAAGTAACCTGACCCCCGTGCACCAACGCCGGGATTGTCGACGCTTCGGCCGCGGCGCGATATGAGGCGCGAAACCTCGCCCAGCAACACGCCGATCACCACACCCATGAGAATGGGCAACTTTGCCATTTCGGCGGGCGAGCTGTTGAGCGGCACAATAGTAGCGACAATCGAAAGCACGAGCTCTATCACGGGAATCGCGAGCGCTACCACGAGCACCTTACCCTCGAAGGGTGCGCGGAACACACGCGGGCGACCGTCGCATTTGCGCAGACGCCAAAACGCCGGGAACATCGGGATATAGCTCATAAGCAAGAAGACGACGTTCATCGAGAAGAAAACCCAAAAGACATCGGAGCCCTCGCCCAGCGGAATCTGGAGCAGTAGCACCATACTTGCAAAACAACCGTTAATGAGCGCCGAGCCGTTGGGCATGCCGGTCTTTTTGGACACCAACGCAAAGGGACGCGGCATGTTGCCATGGCGCGCGGCATAGCTCGCTACGTTGTTGACGCCAAAGCTCCAGCAGATCATATTGGCGAACAGCGTCACCAAAAAGGCCACGCCCACGACCATCGTCAGCGGGTGGGTGCGCCCCACCATAGCGGCGACTGCGTCCACAATGCCCGAATCGAGTGAAAGCTGCTCGGTGGGAACCGCGGCTCCAATGCCGATGCCGCAAATGATGTAAATTGCCGCAATGGCCACGCCGCCGGCAATAACCGCCTTGGGGATATCACGCGACGGGTTCTTCATCGTGCTGGCAAAGGTCGCGACCACTTCGAAGCCCATAAAGTTGAACAGGATAATCGATAGGTACGTCAACGAATTGGTGTCGCCCAGATCTGGAATGAAGGTCTTAAACGACATGTCGTTGGCAAAGCCGTTATTGCAGGCAAACCAAATGCCGACGATTCCCACCACAGCGGTAATGAGCACCTTGATGACGGCGCCGCCGTCCATGACCCAATCTGCCTCGGCCACCGGCTGCATTGCCATGACCGTGACGCCCCACACAAAGGCAATCTCGATGGCGATTCGGATCCCGAGTGAAAACTCGATACCCCACACCGCATTAATGACACTGGGGAACATGCAGGCGATACTTGCCACCCACAGCGGAAAGTTAACCCAGTAGCACCAAGAGCAACGGGCGCCCCAACGGTCGCCCAGGCCCAAGCGAACCCAATCGTACAGGCCGCCCTCGGAATCAAACGCCGTACCCAGCTCGGCCACCACCAGACCATAGGGAAGCAAAAACGTAATGATAAGGAAGATCCACCAGAAGAACTGCACGTTGCCCATGGCAGATGCCGGAGCCGCCGCCTCGATGGTAAACACGACGCAGATAACCGAAAGGATAACCTCGATCAGGGAGAACTTTTTACCTGCCATGGCATGCTCCCCCCACGGCAAAAAGGATGGCATCTGTACCGAAGGCGCAGCCCAAGGTAGGGTTGCAGGCCGCGTCACCGGTACAGGTGCCATCCCAAAGAGAGGAGAGGATGCAGTTGTTGGACCAACGCTCGCGGAACAGGCGCGTGTAGATAACGATACGCTGGTACATAGATACTCCGATCAAAACGGCCGCGTTCGCGACCGGAAACTTTCGGCAATTGAAGACGCGTCTGACCTGGGAAATTCAAGCGAACAATTGGCCTAACCCGCAAAAATCCCAGGCCAGACGCGTACTCAATCAAAGAAAAGGGCACTCCGATGTGGAGGCAACGGAGTGCCCAAAGAAAACCCAACCGACCAAGACATCAAGCAAATCAACCATCAATGCCCCAAGATGGTCCGATTCACCGACCGTCCGATTGATCGGCTGGGTTCCCGAAGCATCACGGCTCGGAAAGTCAGACGTTTACTCGGCGTGCTCAGGTGCGCCAGATTGGCGCGAACGAGGAGCGTAGCGTACTGACGCTACGTAAGCGACGAGTGAACGCCAAGGTGGCGTGCCTGAGTTACGCCGAGGGCTCCTGCTGGGTAATGCAGTGGATGTTGCCGCCGCCGAAGACGACCTGCTCGGACTGGACGCCGACGCACTTGTAGACGCCCTCGCCCCAGACCTCGTCGTAGATCTTCTGGAGCGTGTCAACGGCCAGCTGGTCGTTCTCGTCGCCGTACTGCGGGACGATAACGCCGTGGTTGGTGACCAGGTAGTTCATGTAAGAGGCGATCAGCGGCTCGTCGGGGACGCGCGGCTCGGCGTTCTCGTCGGCGTCGATGGTGTCGCAGGAAGCCTGGTCCATGAACAGCGGGTTCACGGGCATGCAGAGCTTGTAGACCTTCATCTTGCGGCCCTTGGCGTCAACGGCGTTGGAGAGGGTCTCGTAGGCGGCGTGGCACTGCTCGTAGAACGGATACTCGGGATCGTCGGTCCAGATGCAGGCCATGACGCCCGGAGCGATGAACGTGGCGACGTCGTCGATGTGGCCGTTGGTCTCCTCGGGGTCGATGCCCTCCTTGACCCAGATGACCTTCTCGACACCCAGGTAATCCTTGAGGTGCTCGTCCATGTAGGCGCGAAGCTCCTCGCTCCAGGGCTCAAACTTCTTCTTGAACTTGGGCCAGATGGACTCGGGATCCTCTTCCTCCTCGAGCACCGCAGAGCAGGTGCGGCCCGGGGAGAGCAGGCACTGGTCGGTCACGACAAGGGTGCCCTCGCCGTCGACGGTGATGGAGCCGCCCTCGAGGATCATGTCATCGGGACGATAGCGACGGCAGCCGGAGAGCTCAGCCATCTTAAGGGCGATCTGCTCGTCCTTGTCCCACGGGAAATAAAGACCGTCGACGAGACCGCCGTAGGCGTTGAAGTGCCAGTGGTTGGCGCGCTTCTCACCCTTGCCGTTGATGACGTAGGTGGCGGCGGTGTCGCGGAACCAAGCGTCGTCGGTGGTCATCTCGATAACGGTGACGTTCTCGTCGTTCTCGAAGACGGCCTTGCAGTTGGCGTAGTCAGCCTGATTGGCGCACATGGTGACCGGGGTGAACTCGGCGATGGCGCGGGCGATGGCGGCATACTGCTTCTGAGCCGGCTTGGCGCCGTGGGCCCAGGTGTCGGTGCGGTGGGGCCAGCCCATCCACACGCGATCCTGCGGGGCGAACTCAGCAGGCATGAAGAAGCCGTCGGCCTTGGGAGTGGACTCGGACTCGGTGATCGTACGCATAAGATTTCCTCCAAATCGAACGATCGCTTGCCGCGGGCGGGTTACCCGCGGCCTAAAACCAAGAGATAGTGGGCGCCCGTCCCCCGGCAAAGGTCGGGGCGCCCGGTACCGGTTTTCACGGAGCCGCACCGGCGAGCGACGACGTAGCCAAGTGCGCGGAGACATGCGCACGAAGGATACGAGAGAGAGGTTGGGGCGGGAGGTGGTTACCGGAGCTATCGCTCGCACCCGCCCCAGGGAATGGTTAGCAAATTTGTCGCTTTGGGCACGCCCCCGAAGAGGCTAGAGTGCCCGGAGTCGGGAGCGAAAAGCCCGACGAAGCGTACTTTGGTACGCGAGGAGGGTTGGAGCCCCGAATCCGGGTGCTCTAGTCCTCTTCGGCCTCGGCGGCCTCCTCAGCCAGGCGCTGAGCAGCCAGCTCAGGGGTGAGACCCTTGTACTCGGTCTCGCGACCCTTGGCGCTGACGACGCGGACGACCTCGCCGATGAGCACAAGCACGATGAAGATAACGATCATCGGGACCTTGTCGCCAATTTCATCGACGGAGAACGGAACCAGCGTTGCAACGATGGCCAGGATCAGCTCGATGCAGGGGATGGCCAGCATAACCTTCATCATGGCGCCCTTAAACGGGAACGTGAAGATGCGCTCGCGGTTCGGGTCGTTCTTACGAAGGTTGAGGAACGCCGGGAACATCGGGATGTAGGTGAGCAGCAGGAAGACGACGGAGGTGCCGAAGAGCATCCAGAAGACACCGTTGGAGATGGCGTCGATGGGAACCAGCTGCAGGCACAGCACCAGGGAGGCAACGACGGCGTTGACCAGGTTGGCGCCGTTGGGCATATCGTCGTCAGAGATCATCGAGGCGAAGACCTTGGGCATGTTGCCGTGCTCGGCAGCGTAGCGAGCAACGGAGTTAACGCCGAAGGACCAAGCGGCCATGTTTGCGAACAAGGTGATCAGGAAGGCGATGCAGATGACCTTAAAGATCATGGAGTCGCCCACCATGGTCTGGACTGCGACAATCATGCCAAAGTCGGGGTCGATGGAATCGGCCGGCACAGCAGCGCCGATGCCAAAGCCAGCGAACAGGTAGATCACGGCGATGGACAGGCCACCAACGATGATAGCCTTGGGGATATCGCGAGCGGGATCGGCCATGTCGTCGGTCATGGTGCAGATGACCTCGAAGCCCATGAAGTTAAAGATGATGATCGACAGGTAACCGAGAGCGTTGGTGTTGGTGAGCTCGGGCAGGAAGGTGGCAGCGGACATGTCGTTCGCAAAACCGTTCTCCATGGCATACCAAATGCCCAGGGCGCCAACGATAACGGCGACGGCGACCTTGATGATGGCGCCTCCGTTAAGAACCCACTCGGAGTCGGCCGCCTTTGAGCGGCCCATAAGGTAGACGATCCACACAAAGGCAAGTTCGATACCCATCTTGGCGACCAAGTTGAACTCGACGCCAAAGGCCATGCCCAGGATGTCGGGGAACATGGTAGCCAGCGAGGCAATCCACAGCGGGTAGTTGACCCAGTAGTAGTACGAGATGCGGGCGCCCCACTTGTCGCCCAGGCCATCGCGCACCCAGTCGTAAATGCCGCCCTCGCCGTCATAGGTGGTACCGAGCTCGGCGACAACCATGCCGTAGGGAAGCAGGAAGGTCAGGATCAGGAAGATCCACCAGAAGAACTGCTGGTTGCCAATGGCAGCAGCAGGAGCGGCGGCCTCGCAAACGAAGACGACGCAGATGATGGTCGAAATGACCGTCAAAAAGGAAAGCTTTTTCTTTCCGTCGCTCATGATGAGCTCCTTCGCTCAGTCTTGGACAGATCCGAGGCCCTAAGGTATTAAGGCAATTGCTTGGGCCTCGGTGAGCGGGCGACAGGAGACGAGCATCCGCCGCCCGCAAACGTGCTTTTAGAAGCCTTGAGGCTTAGAGCTGCTCGAGAGCCTCGAGAGCGGCGTGGAGCTCAGCCTTGGCGGAGTACTCGACACCCTCGTCGTTGAGCGGGGTGCGCTTGCCCAGGGCGGCAAGGAGAGCACGGATGGAGTGCTTGCGGTTCTCGGCCTCGACCCAGCACAGGGAGCGCTCGGGATCGTCCATGACTTCGTCGACGACCTCCTCGTTGCGGGTGGCCGGCAGGCAGTGCATGAACTTGGAGTTGGGGCCGGCAAAGTTCATCATGTCCATGGTGACCTGATACTTGGGATAGAACACGTCCATGTAGTTCTCGCCCGAGACCTCCTCGTCGTACAGGCCATACCACACGTCGGTGTAGATGAAGTCGGCGCCCTTGATGCACTCGATGTCGTCGGAGATGACGACAGAGCCGCCGGAGACCTTGCAGTTCTCCTCGGCGATGGCCATCATCTGCTTGCCGAACTCGGCGCGCTCCTCGACGGTGCCAACGTGCAGGCCGCCGTCGGGGATCTGGTGGCCCTTAGGTCCAAACTGGACAAACTTCATGCCGACCTTGGAGGCGATGAACATGAGGGAGACGCAGACCTGGGTGGCGTCGCCGATGAAGGCCAGGGTGCAGTCCTCGATCTTCTTGCCCTCGGGGAGGTTCTCGAGCATGGTCATGAGGTCGCCCATCTCCTGCGTGGGATGGTTGAACTCGGACATGCCGTTGATGACGGGCACAGCGGAGCCCTCGGCGAGGCCGACGACGTCCTTGTGACGGTCAACGCGAGCCATCATGATGTCGAGCAGCGAGCCCATAACGCGAGCGGTGTCGCCCAGGGACTCGTGACCGCCGAGCTGGATGGTGCCAGGGCCATAGAACTGAGCATGGCCGCCGAGGTCGGTCATAGCGGTCTCGAAGGAAAGACGGGTGCGGGTGGAAACCTGCTGGAAGATCATGCCAAGGCTCTGGTTGCGGAGCAGGTGCGGATAATAACCGTCAACCTTGATGGCCTTCTTCATTGCCAGGCCAAGATCCTCGATAGCCAGGATCTGCTCTTTGGTGAAGTCGTTGGTGTCGATGAAATCCTTAGGCAGCGCCATGTCGATTCCTTTCCGCCGGTCGTGCCGACTATTGCTATGAGGCGCTCGAACATCACGCCTCGTGTTGACAAGACCATCATTCACCCGTATGCAATTTTTACCTAGTTTATTCGGGATTAAAGACCGTTCACGGAGTTACACCCCCTCTAAACCAATATAAACCCGCAGGTAGCCAGCTTGCAGGGGGTTTACTACCTAGAACCGCGAACGGTATACGGCTATGCTGTATCTCGGCGCCTAATCCGCAATGGAACGAAGGGTTGAGACGTCTATATCCCACAAGGTATACAGGGCTCGGCCATAGATGAAATGAGATGGGACGGTGGCAGATGAACACCCTGATGTTCTTCTATACCCTAGCGATACTCGTGATCTGTATTGTGACGGCAGTGCTTTCGCTTGCCGCCTATGCCTCGTCTCGTCGACGCTTCTTTATCTATGGCAGCGGCGTTTTTATTTGCTATGCCATCGAGATGACCGAGATCTTCTTTTTTGAATACACGTTGCAAAACCAGAGTTTTCCAGCCAGCGACTATTACTCAATTACCATGCCTGTGTTGCGGACCCTTGTGGCGACCGCTTCACAAGCTTTTATCTGGCTCATTGCCATGGACTTGCTCGACAAACATTCAAAAAAGCAGTTTGTTATTCCCGTCGCAACGTTCTTCCTGAGCGAGCTGCTGATCATTGTCGCTGTCCCCTACGGCCCCATGCATCAATGGCTCTACTACACGATGCGTCAGGTATTCCTTGTATTTGTGGGACTATATATCTTTTGGACGGCGCATAAAAGCACGCAGGTCGAGCTTAAGGCGCGCATCAACAATCAACGAAAGCACCTCATTATCGGCGCCATTCTGGTCGGGTGCATCGTTGCCGAGGATTTCTACAACATCCTTGTTGTTCCCATGAGCCTGGCACCCTCTTGGCTGCAGCTGTACCTGTCCGAGCGCAACTTTAGCGAGAACATCTTTGCGTGCTACTTTGCGATTCTGCTGATCATCTATGCCTATCACGTGCTTTCGATTCGCATGCAGGAGGCGCCCGAGGAAAAGAACGTCAGCGATCTTGATCGACACATCGAAGAGCAGATGCCCTTCTATCGCAACGCCTACAAGCTCTCCAACCGCGAAACCGAAGTCATGCGTCTGGTTGTGTTGGGCAAATCGAACCAAGAGATCGCTGACGAGCTCTTCCTTGCCGTGGGTACCGTCAAGACCCACATCCACAACATCCTGGTCAAAACCGAGCAGCAAAACCGTACGACCCTGATCCTCCACTTTTGGAAACGATAACCTACCAAAAAGGGACAGGTTTATTTTGGCAGGTTTTATCTGGGCAAATGCCAAAACCGC
>URZJ01000028.1 GCA_900552395.1 uncultured Collinsella sp.
CGCGATGAAGAAGACCCTGTGGACGAGAAGATCGGCGCTCGCGCTTTTTTGCTGTGCTGCTGCCGGCCTTGCGGGCATGAGGGTGAGCGTCGTTAACGGGAACCGGACGGTCATTCCTGAGAAATATTACGCGGAGGGCGAATGGCTCTCGATGGATGGAGCGTTTCTGGGGTCGAAGGATGTGGTGACTGATGGGTATTCGTTTTGCATAGACGGGGCAGAGTTGCTCACGCCGCGCGAGTATCTCAAACGAGCACATGACGATTATTCAAAATATGGCACCGTGGATACGAAAACGAGACTGAAGGATGCCGACATCACGTGCGTTATCGCCGTAAAGATGCGTGTCAGAAATAGGGATAATATCGACGGTGGAATCAAAGCGTATGTTTGGCATCTGGTTCCGGAGTCTGCGCCAAACTATGATTTTGTAGTCAATACCGATCTGATAACGCAAGCCATGCCGGTCCTTGGCGGCTCTGCTGCGTTTGCCGTGGAGGTTGGGGCAGAAAACGAGTTGCTCGTCCCATTTATGATGCAGAACACCAACGACTATTTCGAAGGTTACGAGACCGTCCGTTTTGAGAAAGCATTTCCCGGGACTTACACGATGAAGATGACCGATCTGCCGGAGCGGAGGCTCTTAAGGTTTGAAGTGAAATAGCTCGAGAGCAAGGCAAAACGGGTCCATTGGCGGTACGCGCGCCCGATTCCAGGCGCCCCGGCCCGGAATCGGGCGCGGGACGAGGCGCCTTCGGTGTCGGCCGGCCTACCGCTTCTTCTTGCTCTTCTTCTGCTTGCGCTGCTTGCCCTTGGTCTCCTGGGGCTTGTCGCCCTGTTTTGCTTCGGCAGCGGCCTTTTCTGCCTTCATCTTCTTGCGTTTGGTCTCGATGCGGAGTTTTTTGTTGATGCGCGCCTTAAGGAAGGGACCGAACTGCTCGGCATTACCACGCACAAAGGTGTCCTTAGGGATCGTCACGCCCTGGTCGGCGAACATGGCAACAAAGATGCGCTCGCCGTCGAGCACGTGGTCGAGCTTCTCAAACGGGAAGAACTGCGACTTGCCGCTCTTGCCCCAAACCATCAGGCCGTCCTCGTTGGCGGCGACGCGGCGATAGCGGCCGCCCATGGACTCGTCGGCCTCGACGGCGTCGATAAAGTCGCGGGCGAGGGTGTGGTGAAGGTTCTTGCTCCACCAGGCCAAAAAGGCGCCGAATACGATCAAGACGACGCCAAACTTGATCCAGTTGCCGCCGGCCACCAGCATGCCGATGCCGATGAGCGCGGCAATTGCCGCGGCGACATACAGCGAGCCGCGACGCCTGGGCGAGGCGACCAGGCGGGCGAAGTCGGTGACCAGGTCGTTTTCGTACTGGTACTCGTTGAGGTACAGGATGCCGTCGTCGGCTGCGGCCTGCTCCTCGAGCGCGACCTCGACCTGGTCGGCTGCTTCGGAGGGAACGAGGTTGCTCTCTGCGTCTGCCATGCTCTTTGGACTCCTATCGCGGCGGGCTCGCCGTACGGGTTATTATGGAATGCAGTATGCCGTGCGACCGCATGGCCGCCGCGGCAACAAGACTCAGTATACCCGGGGGAGCACCCATGGAATCGTTGTACCGAAAGTATCGCCCGCTCACCTTTGACTCCGTGGTGGGCCAGCAGCATATCGTCTCGACGCTCGAGCACGCCATCACTGAGGGGCGCCTGTCCCACGCCTACCTGTTCTGCGGACCGCGCGGCACGGGCAAGACCACCATGGCGCGCATCCTGGCCAAGGCGCTGCTGTGCCGCAATGCCGAGGCGGCGCGCGCTGAGGGTGCAAGCGGCTGCATGCCCGACGGTACTTGCGAGGAGTGCGAGCTCATTGCCGAGGGTAACCACCCCGATGTCTACGAGCTCGATGCCGCCTCCCGCACGGGCGTGGACAATGTGCGCGAGGAAATCATCAACTCCGTCAACTTTGCCCCGGTACGCGGCAAGTACAAGATCTATATCATCGACGAGGTCCACATGCTCACGACGGCGGCGTTCAACGCGCTGCTCAAGACGCTCGAGGAGCCGCCGGCGCACGTGATCTTTGTGCTGTGCACCACCGACCCGCAAAAGATTCTGGAGACCATCCTCTCGCGCTGCCAGCGTTTCGATTTCCATCGCATCGGCAACGAGGATATCGAGCGTCGCCTGGCATACGTGTGCGAGCAGGAGGGCTTCGATTACGACGATGAGGCGCTGGCTATCGTGGCGCGCCATGCCAAGGGCGGTATGCGCGACGCGTTGTCCACGCTGGAGCAGCTGAGCGTCTTTGGCAACGGTTCTGTGCATGCGGACGACGCCCGCTCGCTTTTAGGCGAGGTTTCGGACCAGATTCTGGGCGAGTTTTCCCGCGCCATTGCCGATCGCGATGTTGCCGAGCTCTATGGACTGATCCGTGCGCAGGTCGAGGAAGGAAACGACCTGCTGGAGCTGACGCGCGACCTGGTGGCGCATGTGCGTGACGTGTACGTTGCCTGCGTTGCCGGTGCCCGTGCCGAGCTGTTTGAGGGCGGCTCCGAGCAGGCCGAGGCGCTTGCTGCCGAGGCCGCTGCCTTTGGCGAGCATCCTGCCGACCGCCTGGCCCGTGTGCTGACGGTGCTCGACGATGCCGCACTGGAGATGAGGGGCGCGAGCGACGTGCGCCTGGTGCTCGAGATCGCCTGCACGCGCCTGGCACGTCCCGAGGCCGATTTAACGATTGAGGCATTGGCCGAGCGCGTGGCCCGCTTGGAGGCCATGGTTGCCAACGGCGCCGTGCCGGCGAGCGTGGCTGCTGCTCAGGCCGCCGCGCCTGCAGCATCCGTACCCGCTGCTGCCCAACAGCCGACGCTAATTTCGGGCGCTCGTGCTGCCGCTCCGGCGGCATCCGCTGCCCCCGCTGCTACGTCCGCGCGCCAGGGCGGTATGCCTTGGGACCGTGGTGCTGCTGTTCCGGCTGCCCAGCCTGCGTCCCGTTCTGCGTCCGTGTCAGCTTCCAAGCCTGCAGCGCCTGCACCTCAGCCTGCGCCGACTCCGACGCCTCAGCCCGTTGCGGCTCCCGCGCCTGCCACCGCTCCGGCACCTAAGCCCCAGTCCAACAATGCCGCCCAGGTTGCCGCCGCCGGTACTGCCGAGACGCCCGCGGTCGAGGATGCCGGAGAGCTGCAGCGCAAATGGGCCGAGGTTGTCGAGCGTGTCAAGGCGCGTCAGGCTTCCTACGCGGGGCTTTTGCTCAATGCCCGCGCCACGGCTGACGACGGCTCCAGGCTCACGGTCTCGTTCCCCGCGGGCTCGACCTTTGCCATCAAGATGCTTGGACGCGCCGACACGCAGTCGGTGGTCCTGCCGACAGTCAGTGCGGTCTTCGGTCGTCGTACCGTCGACTATGTCCTGGATGGGGGTGGCACGCCGGCTCCTCAACATGAGGAGCATTCTCCATCTGCACGGGCTGCGGTATCTGCGGACCCGCAACCCGTGTCCTCGGCGGCCCCTGCATCCTCGAGCGCCAGCGCGACGCAGCCAAAAGCAGCACCGATAGCGGCGCCGACCCCGTCGGCGCCTAAGCCCGTCATGGCCAAACCGGCTGCTCCGACACCCGCGCCCAAGCCTGCCTCGCCCGCGCCCAAGTCGTCTGACCTGGGCAAAGCCCCCTGGCTGCGCTCCGACAACCCCGCCGGCGCTCCTGCCACGGGCAAGCTCCCGACCGAGCCCGCGCCCCGAGCGCCCGAGCGCGCGTCCGCTCCCAAGGCTCAGCCCGCCGCGCCGTCTGCGCCATGGGAATCCGAGCAGGTTCCCTACGACGATGCCATGGTTGGCGGTTTTGTTGCCGATGCTGGTGGGGACGATCTGCCTCCGTTCGACGTGCCGGGTGCGGCGTCCGCGCCCAAGTCCGCTGCAACTGCCCCCAAAGAGGAGGACGCTCCTGCAGCTCCCTGGGAGTCCAACTCCGGTGCGGGCGGCCCCTTCGGCCATCAGGGTGCAGCCCCGAGCATCCCGCAGACCGAGGACGAGGCCAAAGCCCTCATCCGCAGCGTCTTCGGCCAGTCCACCATCTTCAAGCCGGTGGAGTAGCTGCGCAGGCGGGTATACTGCTCAAGAAGAGAACCCCTTGCCCGGGCGCATCTGTATTTCGGACATGTGCAACGTGGTGCCGCGTATATCGCATTCGAGCAGACAGGCGCGTGACGGTCGGCCTAGGATGCTGAGGTCGATACGATACGTCGCATGGCTGTCCGTGTACTCGACTTGCTCGGCGTTGACGGTTGCTCCGATTGTAAATAAAGAGCCCAGTTCGGCATCGACAATCTTGGAGTCCTTTATCTTGACCTTGAACTCTTGGTAGAGGGACGGGCTGTTGTAGTAAATGGTTCGGGTTCCGTCGGTGCATTCATCGGTCGTCTCCCATTTGACGACGGGCTGGTCCGAGCTGGCTATCAGCAGTTCTGCTCCAAAAGCTATGGCATGGGTGATGATAACCAGTAATACCCAGACGACAAAGAGATAGAGAACCACATATGCAACGGGGTGTTTTGAGCGGATGTTTTGGAGTACGGCTGGGACATTCACGAGGGCACCTCCAAATCGTCATCTATGACAATCAAATTATACCCAGCCGCCATGCGTGCCGCCTCGAGCAGCGGCTCGGCATTTTGCCATGTAGCCTTGTAGCCCTACGCATAAACTGCCTGGTTCCAGCTCTGCTAGATGTAGCTTGAGATAATTATGCAACCTTGCATAATTCGACCTTGCATAATCTTGGGCGTGCGTCACGCTCAAGGACATGTATATCGACTGAGGTAGCGTGTCCGCCCCGCTTGCTTGCCCCGCGCCGTGGTACGATTTTTGAGTTTGAAAGTCCCGTCGCGCTCCGGCTGCCCTTGCAGCTTGTCGCGCGGCCGCACGTAAAGGAGCCATCATGGCCGGTATGAACATGCAGCAAATGATGAAGCAGGCTCGCAAGATGCAGGAGCAGCTTGCCGCCGCGCAGGAAAACCTTAAGTCCCAGACCGTCGACGCCTCTGCCGGCGGCGGCATGGTCAAGGTGACCGTTAACGGCGAGATGGAGCTCGTCAACCTCACCATCGACCCCGATGCCCTCGATCCCGAGGACGTCGATATGCTGCAGGACATGATCATGGCTGCCGTCAACGAGGCCGTCCGCGGTGTCAACGAGCTCGCCAACAAGCAGATGGGCGCCATCACCGGCGGCCTCAACATCCCGGGCATGCCGTTCTAAGACACGCATATATATGAGTGCCAACCATAGTCTGCAAAAATTGTTCGATGAGCTGGGCCGTCTGCCGGGCATTGGTCCCAAGTCGGCCCAGCGCATCGCCTATTACCTGCTCGAGGCCGATGCCGAGGAGGCGCGCCGCCTGGCCGAGGCTATCCTGGAGGTTAAGCAGGAGGTTCACTTTTGCAGCCGCTGCTTTAACTACGCCACGGCCGACGAGTGCTCCATCTGCCAGGATTCGATGCGCGATACCACTCGCATTTGCGTGGTGGGCGAGCCGCGCGATGTCCAGGCGATTGAGCGCACGGGCAGCTACCACGGTCTCTACCACGTATTGGGCGGCGTGATCAGTCCCATGGACAAGATTGGTCCCGAGCAGTTGCACATTCGTGAGCTGCTGGCACGCTTGGGCCACGAGGACATCCACGAGGTCATCATCGCCACCAACCCCAATATCGAGGGCGAGACCACGGCGAGCTACCTGGCCCGCACTATCAAGCCGCTGGGCGTTGAGGTATCGCGTCTGGCGAGCGGCCTTCCCGTGGGCGGCGACCTGGAGTATGCCGACGAGCTTACGCTTGGGCGCGCCATCGAGGCCCGTCGCACGATTTAGGTGGCGAGCCTGCTCCTGCCGTATGTCTTCATCGCGACGCACGGGGTAGCCATAATTTCCCCGTGCGACTGTAAGTTTGTTGTGCAACAAAGATGCTTTGTATCCGCTTATCGCATGGATGCTTCCACTCGCATCCTTAATTTGCCCATTCGTTGCGCAACCTTTTGGGTTCGCTGATACACTCAAATATGGATTCGAATGAATGCGCCGCTCCCGAGCGGCGTGTTTTTGTTGGAGGAGAACGCATGCGGCCCGGTGGCACTCAGACAAAGCGCGGCGCCGCGGTGCGCATGCGACGCCGACTGGGCTTGGCGCCGCGGGCGTACGCACTGCTGTCTTGCTCGCTGGTGCTGGTCATAGCTGGCGTTTCTGCCTATGGCATGACCGTGCCGTCCATGATGCAGGCACATGCCGCACGCGAACCGCGCGTGGGGCATGAGGTCAAAAGTGACCTGGGGACCACGACTGGATATGCTTGGGCAAGTGTGGTCGCGCATATTGTGTTTGGCACCGGCGACGCGGACGGCGCCGAGGCCCCGGACAACGAAGTCACGCTTGCCAATGGCAAAACCATCGTGCTCACCAACACCAAGATCATCGATCGGTTGTCCAACAATAGCGTGGCGGCAACGGTGAATAAGGTCGAGCAGCAGAAGGAGCAGGACGCCCAGCAGTCCGGAAAGCCCGGTAGCTCGGATACTTCTGGCTCCGGCTCGGATTCGTCGAGTTCGGGCGGCGGCTCTGGGTCGGGTTCCTCTGCCGGAGGGTCTGGAAACGGCGGCTCGACGGGCGGCAACACTGACAACGATGCAAACTCCGGTGGCCTTTCCGCTGCTGAGGAAGAGAGCATTCACAGTTGGCTTGTAACCAAGTACAACATGCTCGACGGCTATGTTTCTCGCGCCAATGACGTGGTTTCGACCTATAACTCTACGGGAGATCCCAGGCCGTGCGACAGCCTGGTCGGGGAGATGTTTGTCATTCGAGCCGAGTTCGGTCGTCAGACATTCTCGCCCCGGTCAAAGTGGTATCAGCAGTATGCCAATCTGTGGGGCTGTTACACCAACCTATGTCAATGGGTCGGCCATTACGGCGATGATGACGTTGCGCTCGGTAACTTCAACAATAACATGGCGGCGCTTGCCCTATGATGACCGATCTTGCATCCACCACACCACAATCGCTCGGTCGCGATCCCATGGTCGGCCTGCGCCTGGCGCGTGTCGACGGGTTTGAGCCGGCCATTGCGCTCGGTCAGGACGAACTGCCTGCCTATCTGCGTCGTTTTACGATGCTGTTTGCCGACGATGCCACCATGCGCCGTGGCGGTATCGGCCGCGTGACGCGTGCCGTCAACGCCCAAGGCGAGGCCGTGGCGCTCAAGCAGCTCATCTTGCCGACGCGCGATGAGTTTGACGACGATGCAACTCACGAGGCGCTGGTCGCCAAGTTCAAGGCGGCGTTTCGCGAGGAATATGAATGCCATCGCGCCCTTTCGGGCCTTAAGGGCTTTCCCCGCCTCTATGGCTGGGGCGAGGTCGACGGTGTGCCTGCAATTGTCATGGAATGGGTCGAGGGCGAGACGCTTGCCCGCTTGCGTTCGCGACTTGCCGTGGACGATGCCGGACGCCTGTCGCCGCTTGTGGCGGCGCGTCTGGGTCGCGACCTGTTCGATCTGCTCTGCCGCATGAGCCTGGTGGGGGAGGGCTTTGTCCATCGCGATATCTCGCCCGCTAATATTATGGTGCGCACGGCGCGTCTACCGCTTGACCGGCAGCTTGCCGAGGGCGCCTTTGACCTGTGCCTGATCGACTTTGGCTCGTCGCTGGCGCTCGAGCCTGCGTCGGTCGTGGCCGGTACCGGCGGCAAGGCGTCGTTTACGGAGCGTTATGCCACGCTGCGTCGCGCGACGGTTGCCTATGCCCCGCCCGAGATGCTCACCGACGATATTCCCGACCTGCGCGCTTTGCGTATGTCGCCGGCGATTGACGTCTATGCCGCGGCAAGCACGGTTTACGAGCTCATTGCCGGCGTCGCACCATACGAAGCCGCGCCGAGCACTTCGGGCACCTCGGGTTCGCGCAAAAAGACGCGCGACATCGCGAGCCCCTACCGTCTCAAGATGGACACGCGGCCCGACTATCCCATTGGTGCCCATGCGCCCGGTTGCGATTTGACTCAGCTGCTTCGTCGTGAGCCCGATGTGGCGCTCGCCGCGGCCGAGCAGGCCCAGCAGCTAGGGCTTGAGCCGGATTCCGAAGAGCTACGCGATGCGCTGGCGTTTGTCGATGCCCAGCTGTTCGACGTGGTGATGGCCTGTCTGTCCAGCCATCAAAAAGATCGTCCCGAGCCGGCGGCGGTCGAGGTGGCGCTCTCGGCGTTTTGTGACCACTATACGCAAAATGTCGGTCGTTCGCTCCGCGGCGAGCCGCTCACGCCGTGCCCCATGGATGCGTCCGGCCGCGCGGTTCGTCGCGCGCTGATGGTCGGCGCGACGGTCGTCTGTGGCGTGGTTTGGGCTGTGGTCGTGGTTTCGGCCGCGCTGCTGGCGTCGGGCGCTCGCGTGACGGCGACTTTGGGATCGCTCGTGTGGTCTGGGTCGCTACCGGGTATTATTGCCGCACTGGCGTTGGCGCTGCCAGGTATAGCCGGCGTTGCCGCGGGGACACTTGCGCGCGATCGGCGTTCGGGCTTCCTGCAGGGTGTGCTTGCGCTTTCTGCCTGCGAGGTTCCGGTGCTGGTTGTGGCTGCATGTAGCGTATTTTCCCAACGCGCCGTGATGGGCGGCCTTGTTGCCGCTCTGGTTGCAACCTATACGCTTACGTGGTTTTTGCTTGCGATGGGCTTTGCCTTTGAACTTCCCGTTTCGGCACCGCGACGCACAAAAGCCCAGATGGCGACTCCGCTTGCCGGTGGAGCCGCAGCTGCCCGTACTTTTGGCGGACCTGTCGAAGTATCGTCCGATTCTATTTCTACGACCAAGGAGGCCTAGGTCATGGCATCTCAAGTTGAGCTCACCCCATGCGGGGCCATGTTTGACATCTTTAAGCGCGCGGCGCATCTGAGCCATATCGAGCTGTGCGGCTTGGTGCTTTCGTCCCGTCCGCTCGCCGACGGCCGCAGCCCGCAGAGCCGAGCCGCCGATCGCTCTTGGGTTTCCCGCTTTATCGTTCGCGCGCCGGTCGGCACGCTTCAGCAGCGCTACTTTGCCGAATACGGTACCTCGGCTGCGCGTATTATGTCGCAACTGGCCCTGCGCCAGCGCAATCCCATGGACTCCACGGCTGTGATCAATATGGTGTGCGGCCCTGCAGGTGAACCGATGGTACGCGCGCTCGAAGAGTGCCACCAGGACACGAATCTCTATCGCAACGCGCTCGATCGCCTGTCCCAGGCGGCGGAACTCATGCCCGCCGAGCGCGCTGGTGCTGTTTGTCGCCGTCGGTTGTTCGGCGGATGTGCGGTCCTCGGTGAACTATGCCATCGACTACGCGCACGCGACCTGTGGCGGAGGCACCTCCACGCCGCGTTCGCTTGGCATGTCGATGACCGCGGGCGAACGCGAACCCGCCCCGGCGCACCCCTTGGGCTTGCTGCGCGTGCAAAACAGTTTTGTCGTGAGCGCCCCGCGCTGGATTCAGCCGAGCGAGCAGGGTGTTGAGATTGGCGCGCTGGCCACTGGTGAGGGCGATATTACCGACGTCGGCGACGATGTCTCGGCCCGCCATGCCCATATCTGGTGCGATGCTCAAAATATCTGGCACGTCGAGGACTTGTCGTCTACCAACGGAACCGTGGTGGTAAACGGGGCCACGCGCGTCTGCATTCAGGTCGAGCCCGGCCGTTCCGCCCAACTCAATCCCGGCGACGAGCTCAAGCTCGGCGAATCCACTACCTACGCCATCCTCTTCGGTGCCCTCTAGCCAGTCCCGCCAAATGGTCCCTCCGTCCCCAAGGGATCATTTTGCTCCCGGCAGTCACCCGAGGTAAACCTTTACCGCCCGCCTATATTTGCCGAAATTACACTTGACGGCGGGGTACAATAAACCCGCATGCGGATTTCCGTTGCGGGCGCTTCCCATCGCCGGGGCGTGCCCGGGAGCATCCGGCATGCGGCCTTTGCGGCGCTCGGTCATGTGCAAGACGGGCGGTCGGGCCTGTAGGGCGCATCAGCTGCCCCTCGCCTCGGCATGTCTTCTCTCCACGCCATGTACCTGCTGCTGAGCCTGCCTGCCAGATGATTGGAAGCAACAGCGTAAATCCCATCACGCCAACATCCCGGCGATCGCCGGGGCCTGTATACCTATATGAGAGGAGAGGGGTATATGGCGCGTAAGTTTAAGTCTATGGACGGCAACGAGGCGGCCGCATATGTTTCGTATGCGTACACCGAGGTAGCGGGAATTTATCCCATTACGCCGTCCAGCCCGATGGCCGACCATGTCGACCAGTGGGCGGCCCAGGGTCGCAAGAACATCTTCGGCACCCCGGTCAAGGTCGTCGAGATGGAGTCCGAGGCAGGTGCAGCCGGTACCGTTCACGGTTCGCTGGGCGCCGGTGCTCTGACCACCACCTACACGGCTTCTCAGGGTCTGCTCCTGATGATCCCGAACATGTACAAGATCGCGGGCGAGCAGCTCCCGGGCGTTTTCCACGTCTCCGCGCGTTGCGTCGCTTCGCACGCCCTGAACATCTTTGGCGATCACTCCGACGTCATGGCCTGCCGTCAGACCGGCTTCGCCATGCTCGCCGAGGGCAACGTCCAGGAGGTCATGGACCTCTCGCCGGTGGCTCACCTTGCCGCCATCGAGGGCAAGACCCCGTTCCTTAACTTCTTCGATGGTTTCCGCACCAGCCACGAGATCCAGAAGGTCGCCATGTGGGACTACAAGGATCTTGCCGAGATGTGCGACATGGACGCCGTCCAGGCTTTCCGCGATCACGCGCTCAACCCTGAGCACCCGCATACCCGCGGCAGCCACGAGAACGGCGACATCTTCTTCCAGAACCGCGAGGCCTGCAACAAGGTCTACGACGAGCTTCCCGCCGTCGTCGAGGGCTACATGAAGAAGATCAACGAGAAGCTCGGCACCGATTACGGCCTGTTCAACTACTACGGCGCTCCCGATGCTGATCGCGTCGTCGTGTGCATGGGCTCCTTCTGCGACGTGCTCGAGGAAGTCATCGACTACCTCAACGCTCATGGCGAGAAGGTCGGCCTGGTCAAGGTTCGCCTGTTCCGTCCGTTCTCCATCAAGCACTTTGTCGACGTTCTCCCCGAGACCGTCAAAAAGATCGCCGTCATGGACCGCACCAAGGAGCCGGGTTCCATCGGCGAGCCGCTCTACCAGGACGTCGTTTCTGCTCTCTACGAGGCCGGCAAGACGGGCATCAAGGTCGTCGGCGGCCGTTACGGCCTGGGCAGCAAGGACACGCCTCCCGCGTCCGCGTTCGCTGTCTTCGAGGAGCTCAAGAAGGACGAGCCCAAGCGCGAGTTCACCATCGGCATCGTCGATGACGTGACCAACCTGAGCCTGCCCGAGGCCGAGGATGCGCCCAACACTGCAGCCCCCGGCACCATCGAGTGCAAGTTCTGGGGTCTGGGCGGCGACGGTACCGTCGGCGCCAACAAGAACTCGATCAAGATCATCGGCGACCACACCGACAAGTACGTCCAGGCCTACTTCCAGTACGACTCCAAGAAGACCGGCGGCGTCACCGTCTCGCACCTGCGCTTTGGTGATTCCCCGATCCGTTCGCCGTACTACGTGACCAAGGCCGACTTTGTCGCCTGCCATAACCCCAGCTACATCGTTAAGGGCTTCAAGATGGTCCGCGACGTCAAGCCGGGCGGCACCTTCCTGGTCAACTGCCAGTGGAGCGACGAGGAGTTCGCCGAGCACATGCCCGCCGTGGCCAAGCGCTACATCGCGAACAACAACGTCAACGTCTACCTGATCGACGCTATCGACCTGGCGGCCAAGGTCGGCATGGGCAAGCGCACCAACACGGTGCTCCAGTCCGCCTTCTTCGCGTTGGCCAAGGTCCTGCCCGCCGAGGATGCCCTGCAGTACATGAAGGACGCGGCTACCAAGTCCTACATGAAGAAGGGCCAGGCTATCGTCGACGCCAACCACAAGGCCATCGATGCCGGCGCTACCGCCTTCCGTAAGTTCGAGGTTCCGGCCGACTGGGCTACTGCCGAGGATGCCGCCCCCGTCGAGCTCTCCGAGGAGACCAAGTCCGCTATCGCCCAGCAGGTCAAGAACCTGCTCGAGCCCATCGATCGCATGGACGGCGACAGCCTGCCTGTTTCCGCCTTCGTCGATTGCGCCGACGGCCAGTTTGAGCTGGGCGCCTCCGCATACGAGAAGCGCGGCGTCGCCGTGGTCGTTCCCCACTGGGACGAGACCAAGTGCATCCAGTGCAACCAGTGCGCCTACGTGTGCCCGCATGCCACCATCCGTCCGTTTGCGATGACCGAGGACGAGGCTGCCGCCGCGCCCGAGGCTACCCGCACGCTCGACGCCATGGGCCCCAAGGCCAAGGGCATGAAGTTCACCATGGCTGTGTCCCCGCTCGACTGCATGGGTTGCACCAACTGCGTCAAGGTTTGCCCCAAGGGCGCCCTCGAGATGGTTCCCACCGAGCAGGAGATGGACCAGCAGCCCGTTTGGGACTACATGGTCGAGAACGTCTCCGAGAAGAAGGAGCTCATCGCGGCCAACGTCAAGGGCAGCCAGTTTAAGCAGCCCTACCTGGAGTTCTCCGGCTCCTGCGCCGGCTGCGCCGAGACCGCCTATGCACGCCTGGTGACCCAGGTCGCCGGCGACCGCATGTTCATTTCCAACGCCACCGGCTGCTCCTCCATTTGGGGCAACCCCGCTGCCACCGCTCCTTACTGCAAGGACAAGGACGGTCACGGCCCGGCGTGGAACAACTCCCTGTTCGAGGACAATGCCGAGCACGGCCTGGGCATGGCCGTTGGCTATGAGGCCGTTCAGCACAAGCTGATCGCCGCTACCCAGGACATCATCGCTGCCGATGGTCCGTCCGATGAGCTCAAGGCCGCCGGCCAGGCTTGGATCGACTCCGTCAACGACGCCGAGGCCTCCAAGACCGCTGCCGCTGCCTACGTTGCCGAGCTCGAGAAGTGCGGCTGCGACGCTTCCAAGGCGATCCTCGCCGACAAGGCTTACCTCACCAAGAAGTCCTTCTGGATCTTCGGCGGCGACGGCTGGGCCTACGACATCGGCTTCGGTGGCCTGGATCACGTCCTGGCTTCCGGCCACAACGTCAACGTCTTCGTCTTCGACACCGAGGTCTACTCCAACACTGGCGGTCAGGCCTCCAAGGCTTCGAACCTGGGCCAGGTCGCTCAGTTCGCCGCTGCCGGTAAGGTGACCAAGCAGAAGTCTCTGGCTGAGATTGCCATGAGCTACGGCTACGTCTACGTGGCACAGGTTGCCATGGGCGCCAACCCGGCTCAGACCCTCAAGGCCATCCACGAGGCCGAGGCCTACGACGGCCCGTCCCTCATCATCGGCTACAGCCCCTGCGAGATGCACTCCATCAAGAAGGGCGGCATGCAGAACTGCCAGGCCGAGATGAAGAAGGCTGTCGAGTGCGGTTACTGGAACCTCTTCCGCTTCAACCCCGAGGCTGCTGCCGGCAAGAAGTTCTCGCTCGATTCCAAGGAGCCCGCGGGCGGTTATCAGGAGTTCCTGATGAACGAGGCCCGTTACGCTTCGCTGACGCGTTCCTTCCCCGAGCGCGCCGAGGAGCTCTTCAAGGAGAACGAGCAGGCCGCTATGGATCGCTACGCTCACCTGCTGAAGCTCAAGACGGTGTACAACGAGGCTTAGGTCTCCCGCCGCAGGATCTGAGGGCTGACCTTCGCGGACGTCCTCGGACATGAAAGAACCCCCGCTGCGCACTACGTGCGGCGGGGGTTCTTTCGTCCTGCGGAGTGTCCGCGAAGGTCAGCCCTC
>URZJ01000029.1 GCA_900552395.1 uncultured Collinsella sp.
TGTTGATATCCGCTTGGCCGATAACAGTTGGTCAACATCATCTGTTATCGGCCAAGTCATTTACAACTGGCTCGTCCGCCGTTTGTAAACCAAAGTGGATCCATGCTGTCCCGAGGGGGAGTGCACTACGGCTGCAGCAGCGCCATGAGACCCATGCGGTTTTTGACGCCGAGTTTGCGGTAGATGGCGTTGACGTGCTTTTTGACGGTCGACTCGGAGATATAGAGCTCAGCAGCTATCTCGTGGTTGGTCTTGCCGGTGAGCATGAACTTGAGGACCTCGGCTTCGCGGGGGAGCAGAGCAGCCTTGATGGCAAGCAGGCTGGCGGGGCTTTCATCTGCGCCCTCGGCATACCCGTGTGGGAGCAGCTGATGCAGGCGCAAGCTCAGGTGCCGGGCAATCTGGCGGAGGATCTCGAGCTCCGAATCGGTAAAGTCGCCGTCTTGCTCGGCGCGGAACAGCGTAATCGAGCCGAGCGGCGTGGCCTTGTGCGCCAGTGTGGCCGTGCAGCCATAATAAATTCCCAGGGGCTGCATCCATTCCAGGTAGATGGGCGTGCCATTGCGGCGCTCGACATCCACCAGGTCCAGATCGCGATATACATCGACCACCCGCGTGTCAAAGCTCCAAATGGTGTAGTCATACGCGGCGTAGCGTTCGTAATAATCATCAAGCGCCTGTGCGGACATTCCGTATGCGACGGGGCGAACAAATTGCGTTTGTCCGTGAGCCCCCGTCTGGGCGATATCGAACATCGAGACACGGTGCGCAATCACGTCTGCGATGCGTTTGAGTAGGCCTTCCTGCAGTGCGCTGAGCGACCCCTGCTCATGTGTCCACAGTGCGCATTCGTTGAGAGCGGCCCAATCTTGAGCAAAGAGCTCAACGTGCTGGTTATCTGCGTTGTTCGCATGTGTCATGGGGAGTCCTTTCGTGCCATCTAGCCAGTATGGCATGCGTGCCGGTCCACTAGAACTTTAGGTCAGCGAACGGTCGACTTTTGGCTGCCGAATGGGTACCCAAGGTCCATTGAGACGCCGTTGTCGCCGCAGCACAATGGGGGTGTCATCAAACAGGTTCGACCCAAAGTGAGGAGCCAACATGAAGACCATTTACGAGAGCGAATCAACGCCCAAAAAAGACGGTTTCTATATGCCCGGCGAGTACGAGGAGCAGGAGCGCACCTGGATTTTGTGGCCGCATCGTTCGGATGTGTGGCGCTGCGGTGCCAAGCCGGCGCAAAAGGTCTTTACCGAGATTATTAAGACCGTTGCACGCTTCCAACCCATCACCGTTGGTGTCAATGCCGAGGATTTCCCTGCGGTGTGCGAGATTTTCGATGGCGTTGAGAACGTGCGCGTGATTCATATGGAGTACAACGACTCCTGGATCCGCGACCCCGGCCCGGCGTTTCTTGTCAACGACAAGGGCGACGTGGCACTCTCGCACTTCCACTTTAATGCTTACGGCGGTTTCATTGACGGCCTGTATTTCCCGTGGGACAAGGACGCTTCCATTGGCCTGCAGGTGGCACAGCTCGAGCAGGTTAACCGCTATCGTCCCGAGGATTATATCCTCGAGGGTGGCTCGTTTAACTGCGACGGCCAGGGCACCGTGGTGACCACCGAGATGTGCCTGCTCAATGAGGACCGCAACCCCCAGTACACCAAGGGGCAGATCGAGGAGAAGCTTGCCGAGTACCTGGGCATCGAGAAGGTCATTTGGATCAAGGATGGCATCGACCCGTTTGAGACCAACGGGCACGTGGATGACGTCGCATGCTTTAGTGCGCCCGGAGAGGTCTGCTGCATGTGGACCGATGATCCCAACCATAAGTTCTACAAGGAGTGCCAAGAGGCGTATAAGACGCTTTCCGAGACGACGGATGCCCGTGGCCGCAAGCTCAAGATCCACAAGGTGATTATGCCTGCGACCTCGGTATATATGACCGAGGAGGAGGCATCGACCATCGATCCGGTCGAGGGTGTGCTGCCGCGTACCCCCGAGGATGCTTTCGAGCCGAGCTACCTCAACTTCCTGCCCATCAACGGGGCGGTGCTGGTGCCACAGTTTGGCGACCCCAACGATGCCCAGGCACTCAAGGATATCCAAGCCGCCTATCCGGATCGCGAGGTCATCGGCATCATGACGCGCGAGGTCATCTATGGTGGCGGCAACATCCACTGCATCACCCAGCAGCAGCCCAAGGCGCGCTGTAAATAGCAGTTCCATGGTGAACAGTGCTTGATTGTCCGCACGCGAAAGTTCGCCGACTTCAATGGTCGGCGGACTTTTTGTGTGGTGGTTTCAGCTGAACGGCGGGCCGTGCGGCTTGGGTGTGCGGGCACACAATCTGGGGAAACCAAACAGATTGGGGGCTTGTATAATCGATTCGAAGGGAAACGTGCGACCCGAGGGCATGTTTAACAGGGCGTACCTGGCCCCCGAAGCCCAGCGCGCATACGATACGCTGCTCGAGTGCGTGCTCAACGGGCAGAAGGGTTGCGAGGCTTCGGCGCATGCGGGCATGGATACCATCAAGGCGCTCGTATAGCTTTACGCTTTCGGATGTGACACATAGGACTGCGTGCGCCGCTCCCGGCTATATTGCCCCCGAGGTGCTTCAACTCATGGAGATAGCCGGCATCAGCGATTTCGAGAGCTTGGCAGCGTCCACGAATGCCCCCGTGTTTACGCCACAGACGGATGACTTTGGACTCGCGGTCCATATCTTTAAGATGCTTAACCGCGGAATACACCCATACGCTTCTGGTGAGCTGGACTTGGACATATTTGACCTGGACGACGATGACATTCCGCCTGCACCATTGATAAACAGCTGCGTGTGTAATGGGCACAGCCCGTTTGTGGGGACGTTGGTCGGATACGTTGTCCCAAAGTACGCTCTTGAGCTCGATGATTTTAGCGGCATTATGGGCGAGGCACTCCGTCGATCGCTGTATGGCAGGGCGGAGGAGCGTCTTGACGCACGCACATGGGCGCGCCTGCTCGACCGCTATCTATCCGAGACAGTTGTGTGCAAACGTGGCCATCTCCACCACTCGTTACAGCACGAATGCCCTTGCTGCCGAGGAGAGCGCGCCTTGTTGACTCGTCTTGGTTGATGGTTCGGGCCGTCTTGTAGAAAGCCCGTGAGGCGACATGCAAGTTAATCCTGCGTGTCGCCTCCGTACATATAGACGATAAATCCGTCGCCGGTGTCCTGGCTGTGATCCTCCAAGATGCGCTTCATGTTGAGGTGCTCGTAGAACTGCCAGTCGGAGTTGCAGTCGCTCATCAGGAAGAATTTGGTGCACCCGGCTTTGGCGAGTTCGGCGCGCGCAAGGTCGATGAGCGCACGGCCGAGCCCCTTGCCCTGCCATTCGGGCACGATGATGATCAGGTTGAGCTGGCCCTGGGCATATTCGTTGCCCGTGGCGGCAAAGCGGTCGGCTGTTGCCTTCTCGCGGCTATCGCCAAAGAGCGAGCCTTCGAGCTTGGCATCGGCGGTCTTTGCCATCTCGGTTGCCTGGACGAACATTTCGTTGTAGCAGGGCTCCCACGTGGGATTGGTGCGTGGTTTGCCGTCTTCGAAGATACCGATGCAGCAAGCGGCGATGATGCGGCCTTCAGCTTCGGCAACGAGCGCGATGGGGGAGCGCTGCAGCTGCATGGCGATGTTAAAGCGCGCACAGAAATCGGCGGCTTCGACGTCGCCTCGGTTGCGCAGCGTGTTGCACCACAGCTGGTTGTAGATGGCGGCGATGCCGGCCAGGTCATCGAGCGTGGCGGCACGCAGAGTTACGTTGTCAAGGCTCATGGGGGCTCCTTCCAAGTTGGGTCAGGCCACCCCTGAGTGTGACATGGACGCAGGACGGCCGCATCGACCATTCGGCAGGCGAGCCTCGAATCCTCGGGGACGGAGGGTCCTAAGAAGGAATGAGGGCGGATTTTCGGACACTTGCTCGATGAGAGTGGATAATCTCCCACTTTTAGCGCTGGTATAGGCCAAAAACGGGAGATTATCCACTCTCATTCTGGGTAGTCGTTGGGGACGTTCTTAAACGACCAGTCATTAAAGAACGTCCCCAATGACTACCCCAAGGAACATCCCAGACTGCCGGCAGAAAAGGAACGTCCCTAACTGCCGCATCCGGAGTAAGACAACGCCGCAGGTAGAGGACGGCCCGCGTAACTAAACCCGCTCCGCGATCTCGTGGATGAGGTAGTCGGTCTTTTCCCAGCCCAGGCACGGGTCGGTGATCGACTTACCAAAGACACCGCCATCGACCGGCTGGTTGCCGTCCTCAAGGTAAGACTCGATCATAAAGCCCTTGACCAGCTTGGAGATGGACTCGTTGCGGCGGCAGCTGTCGAGCACCTCCTTGCAGATGCGGTACTGCTCCAGCGGGCGCTTGCCCGAGTTGTCGTGGTTGCAGTCGATGACCGCCGCCGGGTTGGCGTAGCCGGCATGCTCGGTATAGCGCTCGGCCAGGCGCTCCAGGTGCTCGTAGTGGTAGTTGGGGTAGGTGCGACCGTCGAGACCGATGTAGCCACGCATGACGGCGTGTGCGAGCGGGTTGCCGTCGCACTCAACCTCCCAGTTGCGGAAGATGAAGCTTTGATGTGCCTGGGCGGCGTAGATGGAGTTAAGCATGACGGTGGTGGAACCGGCGGTGGGGTTTTTCATGCCGACGGGCACCGAAATGCCGCTCGACACCAGGCGATGCTCCTGGTTTTCGACCGAGCGCGCGCCCACGGCAACGTAGCTCAGCAGGTCGACGAGGTACTGGTAGTTGGACGGGTAGAGCATCTCGTCGGCGGTAAAGAAACTGGTCTCCTCGATGACGCGCAGGTGCATGTGGCGAATGGCTTTAACGCCTTCGAGCAGGTCATCGGGCGCCTCGGGGTCGGGGTTGTGCAGCAGACCCTTGTAGCCGGTGCCCTTGGTGCGCGGCTTGTTGGTGTAGACACGCGGAATGATGATGAGCTTGTCCTTGACCTCTTCGGCGACCTTGGCCAGTCGGTTCATGTATTCAAGCACCGAGTCCTCGCGGTCGGCAGAGCACGGGCCGATGATGAGCACCTTGCGCGCGTCCTCGCCGGTAAAGACCTTGGCGACCTCGGCGTCGAATGCCTGCTTTTTGGCGGTAAGCTCGGCGGAAAGTGGCATTTCCTCGCGGATCTCCATGGGGATCGGCAGCCTGCGTTTGAATTCCATGGCCATACGGGGCCTCCTCAATCAATTGATGGCATCGAGAACATTGTCGAATGCTCGGCATTATCCGCTGTCGCACGCTAAAGTGCAACCCCTCGCCGCCCCGAAACCTACCAAATAGGGACAGGTTTATTTTGGTAGGTTTTATCTGGGGAAACGCCGGCGGATGCCGGGAGGGAGTGGCGCTACGCGGGGCCCTATGGCTGTTGTCGGTTCCCCGGGAAACACCCTGTGGGCAAAAAATGGCAAATATGAGTACTGTTGCTATTGTAGTGCCATATTGCCGGCAAAAGATAATAGACATAACAGATAATATGTTCATTAACCTAACACATATAAGCCCGCTATAGAGCTATTTGAGTAATTTAGGAGCGCGTGCAAGCCGTGTGAGCAGCATTTGGTGCTGTTTTGGCTGTTACTAAAAAGGTGACAGTACTCATATTTGCCATTTTTTGCCCACGGGGCTTGGAGTGGGCTGTCAATCAGGTCCCAGGGGAGGCAGTTCGAGGCCCAAAGGACACAAAACGGGGGCGCAGCTCATTCTGCGCCCCCGTTTTTGGGTATTGCGGTTGTTTGCCGCCGGTTTTACGCCGCTTCGTCGAACTGCGAGTTGTACAGGTCGGCGTAGAAGCCGCCCTGGGCGAGCAACTCGTCGTGTGTGCCCTTCTCGACGATGTCGCCGTCGCGAATCACCAAGATTACGTCGGCGTTGCGGATCGTGGACAGGCGATGCGCGATGACAAAGCTCGTGCGGCCCTGCATCAGCGCATCCATGGCGCGTTGGATGAGCTCCTCGGTTCGGGTGTCCACGTTAGAGGTCGCCTCGTCCAGAATCAGCGCCGGACGGTCGGCTAAAATGGCGCGGGCGATGGTCACGAGCTGGCGCTGACCCTGCGACAGGTTAGTGCCCTCCTCGTTGATCATAAAGTCGTAGCCACCGGCGAGCGTATGGATAAAGTGGTCGCAGCGTGCGGCGCGTGCGGCGGCCTCGACCTCGGCGTCGGTCGCATCGGGGCGTCCGTAGCGGATGTTCTCGCGGATGGTGCCGTTAAACAGCCAGGTGTCCTGCAGCACCATGGCAAACTCGCCGCGAAGTGCCGCGCGGTCCCAGTCACGCACGTCAATGCCCTCGACGCGCAGCGAGCCGCCGTCCACATCGTAGAAGCGCTGCAGCAGCTTAATGAGCGTGGTCTTGCCGGCGCCGGTGGGGCCGACGATGGCAATGGTTTGGCCGGGCTGCGCCTCGCAGCTAAAGTCGTGGATGATGGTCTTGTCGGGCGTGTAGCCAAACTTGACATGGTCGAACTCCACGTGGCCGGGGCGCTTCTCGGGAATCTGCGCGTCGGCCTTCTGCTCTTCCTCGGGCGCGGCCAGGAACTCAAACACGCGCTCGGTGGCGGCGGCCATCGACTGCATCGTGTTGCTCACGTTGCCCAGCTGCTGCACCGGCTGCGTAAAGTTGCGAACGTACTGGATAAAGCTCTGAATGTCGCCGGGCGTGGCATTGCCGGTCAGCGCGAGCTGCGCGCCTACCACGACGACGCCCACGTAGCCCATGTTGCCCACCAGGCTCATAAGCGGCATCATCAGGCCCGACAGGAACTGCGAGCGCCAGCCACTAATAAAGAGGCGGTCGTTCTCCCTGTCGAACTCCTCGATCGAGGCCTCGGCGCGGTCGAACACCTGAATAACGTTCTGGCCGGCAAAGTCCTCCTCGATAATGCCGTTGACGGTGCCCAGAACCTGCTGCTGCTCGCGGAAGTACGGCTGCGAGAAGTGAATCATCACAGCCAGGATAATCGCGGCGGCCGGCAGCGTGAGCACGGTGACGCCGGTGAGCGGCAGACTGATCGACAGCATCATGACGAGCACGCCGATAATCTGCGTGATAGACGTGATGAGCTGCGTCACGCTTTGGTTGAGCGACTGGCCGAGCGTATCGACGTCGTTGGTGATGCGACTGAGTACGTCGCCCTTGCTGTGGCCGTTGAAGTAACTCATCGGAACGACGGCGATCTTGGCGGCGATCTCCTTGCGCATGCGATAACATATTTTTTGCGTGACGCCGGTCATGAGCCAGCCTTGGATCAGGCTGCAGGCAGAGCTCGCCAGATAGAGACAGAGCAAAAAGCCGAGCGTCTTGGCGATCCAGGCAAAGTCGACATCGCCGGTGCCGTTGACCTTGGCAACCAAGCCCTCAAACAGCTTAGTCGTAACCTGGCCGAGCACCTTGGGCCCCACAATGTTAAAGATGATCGAGCACACTGCAAAGGCGACGGCGGTAAACACAGCAATCTTGTGCTGGCCGATATAGCCGAGCAGCTGCCTCATGGTGCCCTTAAAGTCCTTGGCCTTTTCGCCACGGCGCATGCCACCCATGCGGCCCATGGGACCGCGCTGGCGGGTGGGCTTGGGAATCTGAGTCTTGGTCTCGTCTGCCATTAGCACTCGCCTCCTTCCATGACGGCTGCAATTTCTTCTTGGGTAAGCCCCAGCTCCTCGGCGGAAAGCTGCGACTGTGCGATCTCCAGGTACGCTGGGCAGCTGCGCAGCAGCTCCTCGTGCGTGCCGGTGCCCACTACGTGGCCGTCGTCGAGCACGATGATCTGGTCGGCGTGCATGATGGTCGCGATGCGCTGGGCCACGACCACGAGCGCGGCGTCGGTAACGTTTTTGGCGAGCTCCTCGCGCAGACGCGCGTCGGTCTTGTAGTCGAGGGCGCTAAACGAGTCATCGAACACCACGACCTCGGGCTTCTTGGCCAACGCGCGGGCGATGGCCAGACGCTGGCGCTGACCACCCGAAACATTGGAGCCGCCCTGGCTGATGGGGGAGTCGTAGCCGCCCTCGCGCTCGGCGATAAAGTCCTCCGCCTGGGCGACGCGTGCCGCCTGTCGCATATCCTCGTCACTTACCATGTCGCCGGCAAACTTGAGGTTGCTCTCGACGGTACCCGAGAACAGACGACCCTGCTGCGGAATATAACCGATGCGGTGGCGCAGCTCAGAGAGGGTCATGTCGCGCACGTCGATGCCGTCGAGCGAAATGCTGCCGCCTGTGACGTCGTACAGGCGCGGAATCAACTGTACAAGCGTGGACTTGCCCGAGCCCGTGGAACCAATGATGCCGAGCATCTGGCCGGCGTGCGTGGTGAAGTTTACGCCGCTAATGACGTCGGCGCGGGCATCGGGATACTGGAAGCTCACGTCACGGAAGGTGAGCTCGCCGCGCGGCGCGCTGGCAGCGGGCAGTTTGGGCGAGGCGGGGTCGTTGATGCTCGTGGGGCAGGTGATGACCTCTTCCACGCGCTCGGCTGCGACCTCGGCGCGGGGCAGGATGACCGAAACCATGGTGAGGATCATAAACGCCATGACGATCTGCATGGTGTAGGAGATGAACGCCATCATGTTGCCGACCTGCATCACGCCGTCGGACACGCCCCGGGCGCCAAACCAGACGATAAGCACGGTGATGCAGTTCATGACGAGCATCATGAGCGGCATCATAAAGCTCATGGCGCGGTTGGTGTAGAGCTGCGTGGTCATCAGGTCGAGCGAAGCCTTGTCAAAACGCTCGAGCTCATGCTTCTCGCGGTTGAACGAGCGGATGGGCATAAGGCCGTCGAGTAGCTCGCGGGCGGTGAGGTTCACGCGGTCCACAAAGCTCTGCATCTTTTTGAACTTGGGCATGGTGAGGCCCATAAGCACGCCGACGACGGCCGAGACCGCGATGATGGCAACGGCGATGGTCCACTCCAGGCCGGTGTGGTTGGCCAGGACGCGCATGACGGCGACGATGCCCATGACCGGTGCCATCAGACACATGCGGATAAACAGGGTTGCGGCCATCTGGATCTGCTGAATGTCGTTGGTGCAGCGGGTGATGAGCGAGGCCTGGCTAAACTTGCCCACCTCGGCCGGCGAGAAGTGCATAACCTTGTTGAAGGTCTCACGGCGCAGGTCGCGGGCGATGGAGCAGGCGGTGCGCGAAGCCACGGCACCGGTCAGGATGGTGGTGACGAGCGACACCAGGCACAGACCAAACATCGTGGTCGCCATGCGGCCCAGGTAGGCGTTCTGCACGTCGGCGGGGTCGATGCCCTGCGCCTTGTACTCGTCCTGTACATAGCTCACGGCGCGCTGGGTGACGATGGAACCCGACATGGAGCCCATTTTGTCCGCCATTTCGTTGGCGCCCTCGACGAGCTTGCTTTGGTCTACCAGACCGCCCTCGACACCCAGGCGAAGGCTCTTCATGGTGATCTTGCCGCCGTCGGCATCGATCTGCTTTTGCATGCTCTGCGCGGCTGCAGCCTTTTGCTGTATTTCGGCGAGCTGCTCGGGCGTCATCGCTGCCATCTGCTCGGGGGTGGGCATGGCCTGAGCGGCACCGCCATCGCTTGCCTCGGTGGATGCGCCGGTCATGTTGCCCATGGAGTCGGCGTCGATGCCCTGGTTGAACGAAAGGACGACAGTCTCGGGCAGGCTCATGATATCAGCGAGCTTGCTGCCGTCGGCGCGCTCATCCTCGGTTCCCTTGTACGTGCGAATACCGTTTTTGTCTGCCCTGCCAAACGCAGCTTCTACCGTCTTGGCGTCCTTGGCGCTCATAAAGAGTTCGAGGTCGTCGAGCGATTCGGTGCGAATGGTGTCGGGCACGGGCGAGGCGATGCCGCCTTGCTGCACGCCCACGTCGACGATGTCGCTCATGTAGGTAGGCAGTGCCAGATCGGCGTTGCAGCTGATTACGATGAGTACGATAGCTGTAAACAGTGCCAGGATATGCTTTTTAAAGAGCTTGAGAATCCTCACTTGGCATCTCTCCTTTCTTGATTGCGATCGATAATTTCGTTGGCACGCCTAAGAAGGCGCACCATCTCTTGGGTATCTGTTTCGCCGAGCTGCTCGAGGAAAGCTGCGGTGCGGTCCTCGAATTCCCGACGTTTGATTTCGAGAACCTGGAATCCCTTGTCGGTCACTGTGACGTGTACGCGACGACGGTCAGTCTTTGAGTGCTCGCGCTCAATCCAACCCTTGGCCTCGAGGGCGCGCAAGATATTGGCGATGCGGGCGCTCGAGACCCAGGCGCGATCGGCGAGTTCGCTCGGCGTGAGCGAACCGCCAGCGAGCATGAGGGCGCGCATGACGGCCATCTCGCCGCTGAGGGCTTTGTCCACAAAGCGCGAAACGCGCTGGTGAATGCCGCCAAACTCGATAAGGAGTTGATGCCCAAGCTCATGGAAATCGGTATCTTCCACCGAAAGCCCCTAACACTAGAAACTATTTTCGGTAGAAGATGATACCCCCGTCTAACCGTTCCATTCGGTAGATTTTTGGAACATACCTAGAAAACTGTCTTCGTGGGCATTTCGCGCTCCCGCTCCGCCGAAAAGTAGAGTTCTAGGTACGTCCCAACCGTCTACTCATAGGCACTTTACCCTGCTAAAGCTGGCATAACAGCTAGAGTGTAGGACGTATAAAGGCAAGGGGAAATATCAAACAATTCGGTGAACGGTAGCTGATGGCGGGAGCGTTTCCTGCGGATTTGTTAAAAACGGACTTATGTTACAAAAAAAGAAACATATAACAGCCCTGATGAAGGGGATGGCTATGTTATCCTTCACAAACGGGTGAAATCTTGGGTTTAGGGTTGCAAGACCAAGGTGGATAAACGTTTTCCTTGTGCTAATGCGCAGCGGAAAGCGAATGAAGCCGGTCATGCAGGTCTAACATTCAAGAATTCAATAAGCAGCGGTGTGAGAGAGCGCCGCATTACACGTAACTAGGAGCGTGGTTACATAATGCAGGAGGCATGGGAAGGCTTCAAGGAAGGCATCTGGACGGGAGAGGTTGACGTCCGAGACTTCATTCAGAAGAACTACACCCCCTACGAGGGCGACGAGTCGTTCCTCGCTGGTCCGACCGAGCGTACCAAGGAGCTGTGGGGCGAGGTACTCGACCTGCTGCTCAAGGAGCGTGAGCAGGGCGGCGTCCTTGATATGGACACCAAGACCGTCACGGGCATCGTGAGCCATCCCGCTGGCTACATCGATAACGCCCATCGCGACAAGGAGACCATCGAGCCGCTCAAGCGTGCACTGCACGTCAATGGCGGCATTCGTATCGCTTGCCAGGCTGCCCGCCAGCACGGCTACGAGATCGATCCGGATGTTGTCGAGCGCTATACCTTTGAGCGCAAGACCCACAACGCCGGCGTCTTCGATGTCTACACTCCCGAGATGCGCGCCTGCCGCTCGGCTCACATCATCACCGGCTTGCCCGACGGCTATGGCCGCGGCCGCATCATCGGCGACTACCGTCGTGTTGCCCTGTACGGTGTCGACTACCTGATTAAGGACAAGGAGGCCCAGAAGGCTTCCACCCCGACGGTCATGACCGCCGACAACATCCGCGATCGTGAGGAGCTGCAGGAGCAGATTCGCGCCCTCGGCGAGCTCAAGATGATGGCCGAGACCTATGGTTTCGATATTTCCAACCCTGCTACCAACACGCAGGAGGCTATCCAGTGGATGTACTTCGCCTACCTCGCTGCCGTCAAGGAGCAGAACGGCGCCGCTATGTCCATCGGCCGTACCTCTACGTTCATCGACATCTACGCTGAGCGCGACCTTGCCAACGGTACCTTCACCGAGGAGCAGATCCAGGAGTTCGTGGATCACTTCATCATGAAGCTCCGCATGGTCAAGTTTGCCCGTACCCCTGAGTACCAGGCCCTGTTTACCGGCGATCCGCAGTGGGTCACCGAGTCCATCGGCGGCATGGGTGTTGACGGTCGTACGCTCGTTACCAAGATGAGCTACCGCTACCTGCACACGCTCGAGAACATGGGCACCAGCCCCGAGCCCAACATGACCGTTCTGTGGTCGACCCGTCTGCCCGAGAACTTCAAGAAGTTCTGCGCCAAGACTTCTGTCGCCAGCTCCTCGATCCAGTACGAGAACGACGACCTCATGCGCGTTTACCACGGCGACGACTACGGCATCGCCTGCTGCGTGTCCTCCATGCGCATTGGCAAGGAGATGCAGTTCTTCGGCGCCCGCGCCAACCTGGCCAAGTGCCTGCTCTACGCACTCAACGGCGGTGTTGACGAGGTCTCCAAGAAGCAGGTCGGCCCCAAGTACCGCGCCGTCGAGGGCGACACGCTCGATTACGACGACGTCGTGGCAAAGTACAACGACATGATGAAGTGGCTCGCTGGCGTGTACGTCAACTCGCTGAACATCATTCACTACATGCACGACAAGTATTGCTACGAGCGCATCCAGATGGCTCTGCACGACAAGCACGTGCACCGCTGGTTCGCTACGGGCATTGCCGGCCTTTCCGTCGTGGCTGACTCCCTGTCCGCCATCAAGTACGCCAAGGTCCACCCCGTCCGTGATGAGAACGGCATCATCGTCGACTTCGAGACCGAGGGCGAGTTCCCCAAGTACGGTAACGACGACGACCGCGTCGACCAGATCGCTCACGACGTTGTGCACCAGTTCATGGAGTACATCCGCATGAACGACACCTACCGCAACTCCGTGCCCACGACCTCGGTTCTGACCATCACCTCCAACGTCGTGTACGGCAAGAAGACCGGTTCTACGCCTGATGGCCGCAAGGCTGGCCAGCCCTTCGCCCCGGGTGCTAACCCCATGCACAAGCGCGATAGCCACGGCGCCATCGCTTCGCTGTCTTCGGTTTCCAAGCTCCCGTTCCGCGATGCTCAGGACGGCATCTCCAACACCTTCTCCATCATCCCGGGCGCGCTCGGCAAGGAGGACCAGGTGTTCTTTGGTGATATCGACCTTGATCAGCTGGGCGAGTAACTATTGTTAGTGCTATACTAACAATAACGATTACTGATTAGTGCGCCGGTTTCGGCCGGCGCCTATCGATCGAAGGAGACACATTATGAAGGTTTCTGAAGTTTCCGAGACTCAGGCCGATAACCTGGTCCACATGCTCGACGCTTACGCCGAGAAGGGTGGCCACCACCTGAACATCAACGTCTTCAACCGTGAGACGCTGCTTGACGCTCAGGCTCACCCCGAGAAGTATCCGCAGCTGACCATCCGCGTTTCCGGCTATGCCGTGAACTTCCACACGCTCACCAAGGAGCAGCAGGACGAGGTCATTTCGCGTACCTTCCACGACAAGTTCTAAAGGGACTCAACTCCCACCGGAGGCCCGGTAAGGCCTACGCACTTTGCCTCTCAAACGTCCTCGCCGCTTCGCGGCTGCGGAATGTTTGCGAGGCAAAGTGCTCCCGGCCTTGCCGGGTCTCCTGCGTTGTCGCCCTTTAGGGAACTACGCTAAATTTAATTGGTGTCCTCGGACATGCAAGAAGCCCTCGCTGCGCACTTCGTGCGGCGAGGGCTTCTT
>URZJ01000030.1 GCA_900552395.1 uncultured Collinsella sp.
CCCCCAAGGCATTAAAAACGCGATTCCGGCGCTCACCAACGAGCTCATCATCAACATTAAGGACTCGTCGGTGCTCTCGGTCATCGGCGTGTTCGACCTTATGTACGCTACTACCACGGTCGCCGGCGTGTACTACCGCCAGATGGAGGTCTACTGCGTGGCGCTCGTGGTCTACCTGATCCTGACACTCGTGGCGAGCCGCCTGCTCGAAGCCTTTGGCAAAAAGCTGGGCGCCGAGGCCCCTGCCACGCTGCCCAGCTCCAACTAGGCGCAAGACGAGGAGAATCATCATGGCAGATACCGCCACTACCGGCACTGCGGCAGCCGTGCAAAACCAAGAGCCGCTTATCCGCGTCGAGGGCCTGCGCAAGAGCTTTGGCTCACTCGAGGTACTCAAGGGCATCGACCTGTCCGTCAATTCCGGTGAGGTTGTCACCATCATCGGCGCCTCGGGCTCGGGCAAATCGACCTTCCTGCGCTGCCTCAACCTGCTCGAGACCCCGGACGCGGGCCACATCTGGTTCCACGGCCAGGACCTCACGGCCGAGCGCTGCAACATCAACAAATTGCGCGAGGACATCGGCATGGTGTTCCAGAGCTTTAACCTGTTCAACAACATGGATGTGCTCGACAACTGCACGCTCGCGCCCGTCACGCTCAAAAAGATGAGCAAGGCCGAGGCCGAGAAGGTCGCGATGGAGCATCTGACGAGCGTGGGACTCGAAAAGTTCGCGCACGCCGCCGTTGGCCGCCTGTCCGGTGGTCAAAAACAGCGCGTGGCCATCGCTCGTGCCCTATGTATGAATCCGCAGATCATGCTGTTCGACGAGCCGACCTCCGCGCTCGACCCCGAGATCGTGGGCGAGGTGCTCGAGGTCATGCGCAAGCTCGCCGCCGACGGCATGACCATGGTCGTCGTCACGCACGAGATGGCCTTTGCCCGCACGGTGTCCGACCGCGTGGTCTTTATGGACAAGGGCGTGGTGCTCGAGGATGCCGCGCCGGCCGAGCTCTTCGGCAACCCCAAACACCAGCGCACTCGTGAGTTCCTCTCACGCTATCTCGAGGACAAATAACCGACCGCAAACGCTTACGTTGCAGGGCCGCTCCCGTGGGGCGGCCTTTGTCGTCACAATCGAAAGGATGTCATGGCCGAGGTTTGGCGCTTCTTTGCGCATGAGGATGATTTTGCCGATTTGGACGAAGCTGGCGCGAGCGAGCGCTTGGGTCGCGTGCTGTCGTTTCCGACCATCTCGAGCATGGATGCCGAGGCGGTGGACTGGCAGCCGTTCGACGACCTGCGCGCCTATATGCAGCAGGCGTGGCCGCGCGTGTTCGCGGCGGGCGAGGTCGAGCTCATCGACCATTCGCTATTGGTGACGCTTGCCGGCTCCGACCTCGCTCTCAAGCCCGTTATGCTCATGGGCCACATGGACGTGGTCCCCGTGGTGCCGGGCACCGAGACAGACTGGACGCACAATCCCTTTAGCGGGCACGTGGACGACACCTATATTTGGGGTCGCGGCGCCATCGATATGAAAGACCAGGTCGCAGGCATCCTGGAGGCCGTTGAGTATGCGCTGGCGCACGGCTGGCAACACGAACGAACCCTGCTGCTGGCCTTTGGCCAGGATGAGGAGACCACGCAGTGCGGCGCGGGTGCCATTGGCCGCGTGCTCGAGGAGCGCGGCGTTGAGCTTGAGTACCTGATTGACGAGGGCGACTATCGTATCGTTGAGGCTGCCGAGTACGGCGCAGGCGAGGGTTGGCTTATGCATGCCGATCTTGCCGAGAAGGGCTATGCCGATATCGTGCTCAGGACGAAGAGCGAGGGCGGGCATTCTTCCAACCCTTACGGTGGCACGTCGCTCGAAGTGCTCAGCCGCGCTATTGCCGCGATTTGCGATATCGAGTGGCCGGCGCGTGTGACCGATCTGCTTGCCGCGCAGCTCGTCGAGCTGGGGCTTTATACCGCAGACGAGATTGCTGCCAGCAAGGATGCCATCGTGCGCGACTGCCTTGCCAGCAAAAAGCTGTACCCGCTTGTGACCACCACCTGTGCGCCCACGCAAATCGAGGGCGGCAGTACCGGTGCCAACGTAATGCCGCAAGATATGTGGGTCAATATCAACTTCCGCATGCTCGAGGGTACGAGCGTGGCCGATGTCGTGGCCTGCTGCCGCGAGGCCGTTGCCACCGCTGGGCTCGCCGGCCGAGTCGAGGTCGAGCTGGGCCCCGGCAGCTCCGAGCCCTCGCCGTCCCCGCGCGTGGGCGGTCCGGGGCTCGAGGCCGTCCGCGCCATCGCCGCCCGCTATTTCCGTGATCCCAAGCCGACGGAGGAAAACGGATCGTCTGCGGTGGGCCAAGAGCCGATGAGCATCGTGCCCTCGACCGTGATTGGTGCAACCGATGCCGCCAACTACCAGCGCATTTGCCACGAGTGCATCCGCTTCTCCGCCTTCGTGGTCGACGATGACGAATGCGACCGCGGCGTCCACGGCACCAACGAGCGCATCACCCGTCGCGCCTACCTCCAAGGCATCCGCTTCCTCATCGCCCTGCTCCACACGCTCTAGCATGCGACAAAGGGACTGAGCCGATTTCATCGGTAATGAGACAAAAACTGTCATAGAATAAGACTAAGATATCTTAAGAGACATATGCTGGGGTTGGTATTCCTTGAACGACTGCGGGCATGTGCCAGACTGCCTCGGCCCCCGGGGAGCACCCGGGCAGGTCGCCGTGTGACTGGGGAGGAAATTATGCAGGAGCTCAGAGAGACGACGTCTCGACTCGTGAATAATGCTACCGGGGGGGGTCTAAGCAGGGAACTTCCTGGTGAACACCGGCCGCGCGAGCGGTGGTCCGTCATGTCTTATGGCCGTCGTCGTGGGCTGCGCCCGGTCTCGCCATATGTGATTGTTTTGGCCCTCGCCGTCGCGCTGACGGCGAGTTTCTTCCTGCCGACCCGTGCGGAAGCGGCGTTTTCGGACCACACGGTTACGACGATTTCGCCTTCGGGGACAACAATCAACCTGTTTGATTACTGGGTGAATCCCGATAACCATCTGTCGGTTTCCGGCAACGGCGGCGTCAACGCAAACCACCGGTTCCAGTTTAACGACGGCCAGGGTGGTGAGTCGCTCAACCATTGGACGGGCAACACGAACCCGCAGCCCGGCATTGTCAACAACACGCTTTTAGACGGCTATCCGCAGCTTTCCAAAACCTGGGGCGGCGAGTCCCTCTGCTACCTGTTCGATTCCTCTGCCCAGATCGGCAAGACGTCCCATTTTGGCGTGACGGGCCTCCTCAAGGTTCAGAACGGCTACTACGTCTATGACAGCTCCAAAAACTACGCAGCCTACAACGCTGACAAGAATGCCTTCGACATCTATGACACCTGGGGCATTGACAAAGTGGGCGATTCGTCCCACCAGGGTCAGTTCTTCCCGTTCGACGCGGCAGACAAGGTGCTCAAAGAGGAAAACGGCCGGCTCGTCCAAACCGGCATCAAGGCAGACAACACCGGTGATTCGCGCTACAACGACGGCCGCCCCGTCAACCACCACTTCGGCCTCTCAATGTCCACGCGATTCGTGCAGCCTGCTGGCGGCAAGACGAACGCGGGCGACGACATGGTGTTCGAGTTCGCCGGCGATGATGACGTCTGGGTGTTCATCGACGATGTCCTCGTGGGTGATATCGGCGGTATTCACAACCGCGCGAGTCTGAGCATCAACTTTTGTACGGGCGACATTAAGGTGAACGGTAATAACGACGGCACACTGAAGAAAAAGTACCAGAAGGCGAATAAGGACACTTCGGGCTTCAACAGCAACACCTTCGCCGACGGCACCAACCACACCCTCAAGTTCTTCTACCTGGAGCGCGGCGCCACCGACTCCAACATGGAGCTCAAGTTCAACCTCGTGACGGTGCCCGAGTCCGACATCATCAAGTTCGACCAGGACGGCAAGTTCGTACAGGGTGCCGAGTTCAAGCTCTATAAGACCGACAAGGACTTCAAGACCGTGGGCGAGCTCATCGGCTCCGGTACCACGGACGAGGCCGGCCACCTAACGCTCACGAACGACGTGGACAACGGCGTCATCAACTTCGACGATCTTTACAACAAGGATCACGACAACAACAAGTACTACCTCCTGAAGGAGACGCGCGTACCCGGGGGATACCGCTCGAGTCTCGCGGCGACGGGTGGTAGCATGCAGCTCGAGTACGTGCCCGCGAGCGCTGAGAACGGCGCGGGCGGCGTCATCATCAACCGCGGCGGTATGGACGCGGGCAGCGTCGTGTGGAAGACCGGTGCGTTCGCCGCCGCGAAGGAGACCATCACCGCGCCGTCGACCGTGTACAAGGCAAATAATGACCTGACGAAGTCCGACAAGACCGTCAATCTGGACTCCGGCATACTGTTCGCTGTGGTGCTCAAGCGCGACAAAAGCGCAGGCACAGGTATCAAAGATCCGAGCAATTGGTACGCCGTGTCGGGCGACCCATCGACGGGAGCGGGATACACCCTCGCCAAGGAGCCGGGCATGACCGGTGCTATCGAGGCGGCGAAGAAGGACCTGCACGCCTTCACGCTCAACACAAGCGGCCAGTACCAGGTAGAGATTCAAAATCTGCCCGGTGACATCTCCAAGTACTACTACCTGCTGAGCGGTGATGCCCGCAAGGATGCCGAGTACACGGTGGCCATCTACCACACAACGGCGAGCTCGATCGGCGACGCGACGCCTAAGAACACAGTCCACGTGTACAGCGACGACATCGCAGACGGCACGAACTTCAAGCGGCAGTTCGCCACGCGCCTGCTCGTCACGAACATCCAGAATCGCCTGTTCGTGCAGAAGACCGATACCGAGGGTAAGCCCGTTGACGGGGCGAAGTTCGGCCTTTACAAGTCCACCCAGGTGACTACGGATGCGAACGGCAAGGCCGTGCTCGATGGCGACCAGGCCCCCTACGACACCCTGACGACGAGGTCGGTCGCCAACCCGGTCAAGCTCGAAGGGGCGGGCGTATTCCCGTCTACGAGCGACAGTAGCGAGCCGCTCGTGAAGGGTACCTACTTCCTGAAGGAGGTCTCGGCGCCCAATGGCTTCCTGCTTAATGACAGGCTCATCAAGGTGATTGTGGACGATTACGGCGTCCACGCCGATGCTGGTACAGTTGATGACGGCGTTTCGACGTTCGTGGGCGTGGGCTCGCTCATGAAGAGCCTGGGCCAGTTTGGCGCAGAGGGCGACATTGACAACACGCTCACGTGGATCAAGGGCCAGCGCCAGACGTCCGACGGGACGCTCGACGGCAACGGCAACCTTTCCTGGAACAATGACGCCAAGGGCGGCGAGAATGAGGTACATCTTAAGTACGGCGCCAATGGACGTGTCTACCAGTATGGGCCCACCAAGAAGGACGAACCTTACCGCCTGGAGACCGAGACGGGCTGGATACGTATGGGCATCACGCAGGACGTGTCTGGTGACACTAATGCGAAGGGCGCCCGCGCCGACCTGGGCGACATGAATCTGAACGCCCTGTTTACGGGCGCCACCTGCGTGCGCGTGGCGAACGAACGCGAGGCGAGCCTCGAGGTGATGAAGAAGGTCATGGTGCCAGCGGGCCTGACGGGAAAACCGGACGCGGGGTTCACCTTCAAGTTCACCGTGCCCACGACGGCGGGGAAGACGTACAAGGCCGCGGTGTTTGAGAACGCGGGGACCGCAAGCGAGAAGCAGGTCGGCAAAATGTTCGACCTCGAGAACGGCCGCGAGCAGACCATCACGGCCGACCAGACGATCCGCGTGTACGGTCTCGCCGAGGGTGACCAGTACGCGGTGCAGGAGCTGACCGGCGCAGACAAGATGCCCGCGGGCTATAAGCTGACCGGCCGCAAGCAGGGTGACAAGAATCTGACTGAAGAAGGCGATAGCATCTCGGGCAGGATTGCCCCGCAGAATTCCGACGGCACGGTGGCCAAAGACAACAAGCTGGTGTTCACCAACAGCTACAGCGTGAAGTCTTCGGTGACGCTCACAGGCATCAAGGCGAAGAAGAAGTTCACCGGCCGTGAGTGGACTAGCGCCGACAGCTTCGAGCTTTGCCTGCGCGCCGCCGATGGAACGCCGATGCCTGATGGTGCCACGGCAGCGCCCGTGGCCGGCATGAAGCAGGTCGAGAAGACCGTTACGAGCGCCGAAGAATTTAGCTTCGGAGAGATTAAGTATGAGAAGCCTGGCAAGTACACCTACTACATTGCCGAGACTACGCCCGCCAAGAGCGATCCCAGTTGGCTGGGCGGTGTCAGCTACTCCAGCGCCGAATACAAAGTGACCGTAACGGTGAAGGATGACGGCAAGGGAAATCTGACCGAGCCAGTCGTCAAAATGGAGCAGATCTATAAGGATGATGGCACCGCCACATCTCAGGTGATCGACGATCAGATTGCGGTGATCACGAACACGTACCGCCCGAAGGAGACCTCGGTAACGCTCAAGGCGACGAAGCGCTTCACGGGCGGTGAGCTCGCGGGGAGTGACTTCACGTTCCAGCTGCTCGACAAGGACGGCAGCGTGGTCCAGACTGTCCAAAACGAGAAGGACGGCAAGGTCGCCTTTGCAGCCATCGACTACGCTACGCCGGGCGACCACGACTACACCATCAAGGAGGTGAAGGGCGCCGACTCGACCGTCGTCTACGACGCGAAGGGCGTGAAGGTCCACGTCAAGGTCACCGACGAAAAGGGCGAGCTGAAGGCGACCGTCACCTACGACGGTGAGAAGGCCGTGCCGACCTTCACCAACACGAAGCCGACGGCGGACGTCACCGTTGAGGCCACGAAAGTTCTCGCGGGCAAGGACCTGACGGCCGATGCGTTCACCTTCGGCTTGTACGACCAGGACGGCAATGAGGACGCTCGCGGCACCAACGATAAGAATGGCAAGGTCAAGCTGACCGTCAAGGGCCTGAACCTGGGCGAGTACGACTACACGCTCAAGGAGGAGAAGGCCGGCCAGTCCGTCGACGGCGTGGCCTACGACGCCAAGGAAGTCGAGGTCCACGTCAAGGTAGAGCAGAACCAGGACGACAACAACAAGACGAAGGTGACCGTCACCTATGACGGTACCGCTACGGCTCCCACCTTCAACAACACCTACACCGCAAAGGGATCCGTGGAGCTGACGGCGACCAAGACCATCAAGGTTGCGGACGGCTTCGATCACACGACGAAGCCTGCGGACGGCGAGTTCACCTTCGACCTGAAGGACGCTGCCGGCAACGTGATCGCCACCGCGAAGAACGATGCAGACGGCAAGGTCTGCTTCACGCGCGAGTTCCAGCTCTCCGACTTGGACGGCGCCGCGAGCAAGGACTTCACCTACACCATCGTGGAGCAGCCGGGCGCGGAGCCGGGCATGGTCTATGACAATCATGCCCTCACCTATACGGTGACGGTCACAGACGGCGGGAACGGAGCACTGAATGCGAAGGCGATCGTGACGAGCGCATCCGGCTCGGATACCTTCACCAACACCTACCAGCCGGCCGCGACCGGTCTGGCCCTCGGTGCGCAGAAGAGCTATGTGAAGAAGGACGACAACACGCCGATCGTCCCCAAGGACGGCGAGTTCACCTTCGATGTGTACGAGGGCAAAATGACTGCTGAGCAGCTTGCCGGGGCCAAGCCCGTCCGGACCGCGACCAACGGCGCGGACGGAAGTGTTAACTTCGACGCCTTCTCCTACGCGAAGCCGGGCACGTACGAGTACACTATCGTGGAGCGGAAGGGTGATCTGGCCTACGTGACCTACGACGACGCGGTGCATCATGCCGTGGTGACGGTTGTGGACAATGCCGGCACGCTGCAGGCGAGCGTCGCCTACGACGGCGCGGACGCCACGAAGCCCACCTTCACCAACACCTACAAGGCGAAGGCGACGAACTCCGGCGCGATCGCCCTCACCAAGAGCGTTGACGTGCACGACGGCAGCTATCAGCTAAAGGCGGGAGACTTCGCCTTCGAGCTGGTGGGGTCTGACGGTACGGTGCTCCAGACCCAGAAGAACGACGCCAAGGGCAAGGTTTACTTTAACGAGCTGACCTTCGACCATGCGGGCACCTTTCCCTTCACGGTCCGTGAGGTGCAGCCGACGGACGGCGCGCCGGGCGTGCCGGGCGTGACCTACACCGGCAAGACGTACACGCTGACCTACGTGGTGAAGGACAACAACGACGGCAAGCTGGTGGTAGAGAGCTCTACGGTGAAACCGAGCGAGGGCACCGAGAACGGCGTCACCCCCAATACCATGACGTTTGCGAACAGCTACCAGCCGGGTCAGACCTCCTACCAGATCTCTGGCACCAAGGTGCTTGAGAATGCCGACCCGGCCACCACGCGGACGCCCGCCGATGGCGAGTTCACATTCGCGCTGATTGACGTGGCCACCGGGCAGGAGATCGACCGGACCACGAACGTGGGTAAAGCGTTTACCTTCAAGGCCATCTCGTACACCGCAACTGGTTCGCATGCGTACCAGGTGAAGGAGGTTGCGGGCCAAGATGGCACCATCACTTACAGCGATGCGGTGCTGGACGTAACGGTGAACGTGACCGATGACGGCAGCGGCCAGCTGACCGCGACGGCGAACAAGACGGCTGCGGATCTGACCTTCACCAACACCTACACGCCGACGGCAACGACTGCGACGATTACCGGAACGAAGGCTCTGACCGGCCGCGACCTGGCCGAGGGTGAGTTCTTCTTCGACCTGAAGGACGCCGACGGTAACGTGGTGCAGACGGTGCAGAACGGCGCCGACGGCACGTTCGGCTTCGCGCCGCTGCAGCTGGACAAGGTGGGGACGTACGTCTACACCGTGTCCGAGCGGGCAGGGGCGACGGCGAACGGCGTCACCTACGACACGACGGTCTTTACCGCGACGGTGACGGTGACGGAGAATGCGGAGACGCACGCGCTGGAGGCGCAGGTTGCCTACAGCAAGGGCGGCAAGGCTGCGGATGCGGTGGCGTTCAGCAACAGTTACGCGCCGGCCGCGACTGAGGTGAAGCTGGGGGCCTCCAAGGTGCTGAGCGGCGAGGACCTGAAGGAAGGGCAGTTCTCCTTCCAGCTGAAGGATGCCGACGGCAAGGTGCTGCAGACCGCAAAGAACGCGGCGGACGGCACGGTGGGCTTCGAGGCGATCTCGTACGACAAGCCCGGAACGTACGCCTACAGCATCTCCGAGGTGGACGACGGTCAGAAGAACGTGACGTACGACGCGGCCGAGCACCGGGTAACGGTGACGGTGACGGACGACGGTGCGGGCCATCTGGTGGCGACGGTAACCTATGACGGCGCCGTGGCGCCGGTGTTCAAGAACACGTACACGCCGCCGACCACCCCGCCGACGGAGCCGCCCACCAATCCGCCGAGCAAGTCACCGGTGCCGAAGGAGGAGAAGCCGGGTCTGCCGTATACGGGCGATACCAGCTTGTCGCCGATGGCCCTGGGTGGCATCGCGGGCGGCGCGGCGGTGCTGATCGCCGCAGGCGTTATCCTGCGGCGCCGGAACCGGTAGCTACGGCGGCCGAGAAGGGCTTTGATTGAGGGCGGGTGGTCGCAGGGCGCGGCCGCTCGCCCTTTTTGGTGAAAGGCTATGTTAACCCGCCGTTTGCACGTCCGGCTCCAGATGGAACTCGTACTCCGGCTCCATCATCTTCTTCCGGATCTTTTCGTAGCGCCCGTCGTCGAGCTGCTCGCGCATGAGCGACGTCCTGTCCCCGACGCGTGCGGCCTCGCGCAGCCATCTGAACCACATCAGGCAGCTGTGGAGCCTGCGGGTCGATACGCCCTTGAACCTCTCGAGGAAGTGGCCGAGCGAACCCTGCGCTTCAGCATCCTCTGGACCGTGTCCCGCTCGTACCCGGTGAGCCTGCCGTGGGTCCTCGGGACCGCCCTCGCGGCGCCCTTCCCGCCCTTTCCGGACATGGCGTCCTCCGATCTCCCGGGGCCGGCCGATCCGGCCCTCAGGGTATCGGATTCCCAAATTTATCCGTATATGTGCGGATGAATGCGGGAGGCGTTCGGATGAAGTTGTATTCAAGGAAAGAGACTGACCCTTTGTCGCATTCCGTGCGGGTTATATGCAGGTATGCCTGCGCACGCTATCATGTATGGGTTAGACCGCAACTATGTACCTCATACGCGAAGGGATGCGCATGTATCTGAAGATCGACATGTTCTAGCTGGGCTTACCCCCGCAGTGGCGCCGCGCGCCCCATCAACTCTGCCGATTTTCGCCTTCACGCACATAAAGGAGTCCCGCCATGCGCGACAAGCTCGAAAAGATTATCAAGGCCTACGAGGAGCTCGAGAAGAAGCTCTCCGACCCGGCCGTCGCCTCCGATATTAAGGAGTTCACGCGTCTCAACAAGGAGTACGCGCACCAGTCCGACCTCATCGCCGCTTCGCGCGAGTACATCGGTGCGCTCGATGACATCGAGGCCGCCAAGGAGATGCTCCGCGACACGACCGACGCGGACGAGAAGGAGATGCTCCAGATGGACATCTCCGAGAACGAGGAGAAGCTTCCCCAGCTCGAGGAAGACATCAAGTACATGCTCATCCCGAGCGACCCCAACGACGACAAGAACACTATCGTCGAAATCCGCTCCGCCGCCGGTGGCGACGAGGCCGCCATCTTCGCCGGCGACCTGTACAAGATGTACCAGCGCTTCTGCGAGTCGCGCGGCTGGAAGACCACCGTGCTCGACTCCAGCCCTAGCGAGGCCGGCGGCTTTAAGTCCATCGAGTTCAAGGTCGAGGGCGACCGCGTCTACTCCGTCATGAAGTTCGAGTCCGGCGTGCACCGCGTCCAGCGCGTTCCCAAGACCGAGTCCCAGGGCCGTATCCAGACCTCCACGGCGACCGTCGCCGTACTTCCCGAGGCCGAGGAAATCGACGTCCAGATCAACCAGTCCGACCTGCGCATCGACACCTACTGCGCCTCCGGCCCTGGTGGTCAGTGCGTTAACACCACTTATTCCGCCGTGCGCATCACCCATCTGCCCACCAACACCGTGGTGCAGTCGCAGGAACAGCGCTCCCAGATCCAGAACCGCGAAGTCTGCATGCAGATGCTACGCGCCCGTCTGTACGAGATGGAGCTCGAGAAGCAGCAGGCGGAGCTCGGTGCCGAGCGCCAGAGCCAGATCGGCCACGGCAACCGTTCCGAGAAGATCCGCACCTACAACCAGCCCCAGGACCGCGTGACCGATCACCGCATCGGCTTCAACTCCACCTACAACGGCGTTCTTCTGGGCGACCAGCTCGGCACCGTCATCGAGGCGCTCGCCGCCGCCGAGCGAGCCGAGAAGCTGGCACAGGCTGTGTAGGTTACGCGGTTTTACCAAACCGCGTAACCGGTCGACGCTGCGCGCCGCCCAGAGCGACAATTTGTCATTCAAAAGGCAAGGCATGACCAGAAGGTCTATGCCTTGCCTTTTTCATGCTAACTTGTTCGCTCTGGGTGGCGCCCGCTGGCATTGCCAAAACATCGACGCTCCCAATGACTACCGTGTGTCTATTAATTTTTCGAGCTTGTGCTGCGCTGCTGGTCGCTGGCGTATATCCTGTTAAGTCGTCAGCATACGATTCAACAGGGAAGGCAGATTATGCATTCTCCCCATCAACGCGACGCGCATCCACAGCCGGTATGCAGCCGTCGCATCTTTTTGGGTAGCGCTCTCGCTGCGAGCGCTTCTGTCGTCGCCGGCGCACTTGCCGGCTGCCAGCGTCCCTCCACGCTGGAAGTAGTTCAGTCCACGACGGGCGGCGGTCGCGACGACCTGTCCGATTCTGTGATCGGCAAGGATAAGATCCGCATTGGCATGGAGGCGGCCTACGCCCCGTACAACTGGCAGGTCTCCGAGGCCAGCGAGTTCACGATCCCCATCGACAACGTGCAGGGCGCCTATGCCGATGGCTACGACGTGCAGATCGCCAAGATCGTCTGCAAGGCTCTCGGCGGCGAGCCCGTCGCCGTCAAGCAGAGCTTTTCGGGCCTTATCGATTCGCTCAACAACGGCCAGATCGACCTCATCATTGCCGGTATGAGCGCCACGCCCGAGCGCGAGGAGTCCGTCGGCTTTTCCGACCCGTACTTCATTGGCTACTTTGGCCTGTTCGTAAAAGAGGGCTCGCCCTACCAAAACGCCACCAAGCTCAGCAACTTTAGCGGTGCCACGGTGCTCGGCCAAAAGGACACCATGCTCGATACCGTCATCGACGAAATCCCGGGCGTTGTGCACAAAAACCCGGTCGATTCGGTTCCCACGGTGTTTTCGAACCTGCTGCAGGGCACGTGCGACGCCGTGACCTACAACACCGAGAATGAGAAGGGCTATATGGCCCAAAACCCGGGTATCGTGCCGATTCAATTTGCCGAGGGCGAGGGCTTTAAGCAGGAGGTTACGGCAAACGTCGGCTGCCGCAAGGGCTCGGACAAGCTGCTTAAGCTCATCGACAAGACACTCAAGGGCATTAGCCAAGAGGAGCGCGACCAAATGTGGGACGCGTGCCTCGACCGTCAGCCGGCATAGGGAGGCAGCATGAAAACTATCAATCGCCTGGTCTCCTTTATCAAGGCCGACCACCGTTATGTATACCTGGGCACGAGCGTTATCGCGGCGCTCGGCCTGGCGTTTAGCCAGCGCAACCCCACGCCGCTGAGCTTCCTGGCTCCCACGGGCGTGTTCCAAGATTGCCTTTGGGCGATTCTTTGGGCCTGGCTCGTCGTGTCGGCGGCGGCGCTGGTCACCAAGCTCATGCACTGGAGCGACTATCGCGAAAAGTCGCCGTTCGCCTCCGAGCGTTGCCGCCGTGGCGCACGCCTGGGCAGCTACGTCGTGGTCGCCATCGCGGTGATCTTTTTCGTGGACCGCTGCGTCATGTCGTTTATCGACCTGGTGCAGGTGAGCATTGTCTCGGATTCCAACCCCAGCGACTTTTTGTCGAGCCTGGTCTACATGACCTACAAGAGTGGCGACTTCTTTATCCGCGGTATCGAGATCACCATCGCGCTTGCGACCTTCGGTACCGTCATCGCATTCTTCCTGGCGCTGCTCTTTGTGTTCCTGCGTATTCAGACCTTTGACCGCGTGGACAACGACCTGGTGCGCTTCTTTAAGAGTATCGGCCGCGGCTTTGCGACCATCTACTCCACCATCGTGCGCGGCACGCCCATGATGGTCCAGGGCCTGCTCATCTATTACGCGGGCTTTACCGTTTTGCGCGGCATGGGCTTCGAGACCGCTCAGGCCAACCAGATCTGGAGTACCTTCACCGCCGGCCTCGTCACCATCTCGCTCAACTCCACCGCCTACATGATGGAGGTCCTGCGCGGCGGCATCGAGTCCATCGATCCCGGCCAGGCCGAGGCAGCGCGCTCGCTGGGCCTGTCGCAGTGGCAGGCCATGCGCAAAGTCGT